>JBARBA010000090.1:0-2055 GCA_049792555.1 Anaerolineales bacterium | reverse complement strand
ACCCCAACCCCCACACCCGTTCCAACCCTAACACCCCCGCCGCCCACCGCCGCCCCCGATTTTCACCAAGCCAGCCTGCCCATCGAGCAGCGCGTGGACGCTCTGCTCGCGCAGATGACGCTCGCCGAAAAGATCGGGCAGATGACCCAGGTCGAGAATAACAGCATCAAACCCGACGATGTAACCGCGTACTTTATCGGCTCGGTGCTGACCGGCGGCGGTTCGATCTCAGCCCGCAACCTGCCCGCAGACTGGTACGCGCTCACGGACGGCTACCAACAGGCCGCCTTGTCCACCCGCCTGGGCATCCCGCTGCTCTACGGCATCGATTCGGTGCATGGCGACGCGCACGTCTACGGCGCAATCGTCTTCCCGCACAACATCGGCCTGGGCGCTACGCGCGACGCGGCCCTGGTCGAGCAAATCGGGCGCATTACCGCCCAGGAAATGTCCGCCACGGGCGTCCGCTGGAATTTCGCGCCGGTGATCGCCGTCCCGCAGGACATTCGCTGGGGCCGCACCTATGAAGGTTACAGCGAAAACACCGACCTGGTCACACAACTCGGCGTGGCTTACATCAAAGGCATGCAAGATGTCAGCGGTCAACCCGCCCTGAGCGATCCAACCACCGTGCTTGCCACCCCCAAGCATTTCATCGGCGACGGCGGCACGGCATTTGGCACTTCAAGGCAGACCAACTACCTGCTCGACCAGGGCGACACACAAATGGATGAAGCCGCGTTGCGCGCCCTGTTCCTGCCGCCCTACAAAGCCGCCGTCGACGCGGGGGCGCGCAGCATCATGGTCTCTTTCAGCAGTTGGAACGGGACGAAGATGCACGCCCAGAAGCACCTGCTAACCGACGTGCTCAAGGGCGAGTTGGGCTTTAGCGGTTTCCTGGTCTCGGACTGGCAGGGCATCGACCAGATCGGCCCCGATTATTACACCAGCGTGGTGACAGCCATCAACGCCGGCGTGGATATGGCCATGGTACCCTACGATTACAAACGCTTCATCACCACGCTCACCCAGGCCGTGACGAAAGGCGATGTGCCCATGGCGCGCATCGACGACGCCGCGCGGCGCATTCTGCGCGTCAAGTTCGAGATGGGCTTATTCGAACATCCAACTGCTGATAAAAACCTGCTTGCGGGCATCGGCTCCGACGCCAACCGCCAGGCAGCCCGCCAGGCCGTGCGCGAGTCGCTGGTGCTGCTCAAAAACCAGGCGCAGACGCTGCCCCTGGCGAAGGATACAGCCGTCATCTTTGTGGCTGGTCAGGGCGCAAACGACATGGGCATCCAGTCCGGCGGGTGGACCATCGAATGGCAGGGCAAGACCGGCCCCGTCATCCCCGGCGCAACCATCCTGGACGGCATCAAACAAACCGTCTCCGCGAATACGCGGGTGGAGTTCAACCGCTTCGGCAAGTTCGACAGCCTCAAGGATGCGAAGGGTAAAGCGCTGGTCGCCGACGTGGGCATCGCCGTCGTCAGCGAAACGCCCTACGCCGAAGGCGTGGGCGACCGCCAGGACCTTTCGCTCTCGTCCGCCGACCAGAGCATGATCGACCAGTTGAAACAGCAGAGCAAAAAGCTGGTCGTGATCGTCGTCTCAGGCCGCCCGCTGGTGTTGACCGGTCAACTCCCCAAGATGGACGCGCTGGTCGCGGCCTGGCTGCCCGGCACAGCCGGCGAGGGCGTGGCCGACGTCCTGTTCGGCGACGCCGATTTCACCGGCAAACTGCCCTACACCTGGCCGCGCTGGAACAGCCAACTCCCGTTCAATTTCAAGACCCTGCCCGCCAGCGGTTGCGACGCCGCGTTATTCCCGTTTGCATATGGGCTGACCGCAAAAGAAACTTCACCCGAAATCCCGGATTGCCCCGAAAAATAGCGTAGTACAATTGGGCTTCGCAATCTGATCCCGCAAAGACACAACCACGCCACAGACGAAAAAATAAACAACGAAAGGTATTATTCGCATGAAATACGGACACTTCGACGACAAAAACCAGGAATACGTTATCACCCAACCCAATACCCCTTTGCCCTG
>JBARBA010000089.1:0-4225 GCA_049792555.1 Anaerolineales bacterium | reverse complement strand
CGCCTTGCGGTCATAAAAAAGACCAAAACCTGAGCTTTTCGGTACGTTTATATGGTTGTAAAGGTACTTCCTTGCCCTTCCCAAATCGCAAGGCCATTTCAACTTGTCAAAAGTCCAAAAATCAAATGACGCCGAGCAAAAGGACAAAGACATCAAGGATCTAACCGATCAACTGGAAAAGATGCAGGCCATTAATTTCACGTGGTACCAAGCCCCAGAGAATGCGCCTGCCTACTGGCTGCTGCTCAAGATTTTAGGGATTTTGATCACGGCTTTTGCGGTCTCCCAGGGTTCTTCCTTCTGGTACGATCTGATTAAGAAAATGAAAGGCGATGCGACGCCCACCGACACCACCACCAACGTCGTAGCCACATCCGCGGATGGGACTAAAAACATGATGTGGCGCAGCGAAACCAAGAAGTAAATCTCAGGTGCAATATGCTGTTAGCCCCGGAGTTTTCCGGGGCTAATTTTTTACTTGCGGTTGCAGTTCAATTCAAAACCATTTCGGTCTATAATAACATTACAGCGCAAGGTTGCTATAGCTTTTCAGATAATGTTTTTACATCACCGCCCCTTCGACTGCGCTGGGGAACGCTCCGCTCAGGGCCTACATGACTTACGTCTCTAAATCTTTTTCTGAAAAGCTATATTACCTGTCATGCTGAGGAGCGCTCCCCAGCGACGAAGCATCTCTCACTCGATAGCCGAGACCCTTCGGTCACTGGGAAACGCCCCATCAGGGTGACATGATTGATGATTTTCTGGAATCTTGCACTGTAATAATAAGAAGTGTAGGGAAACCCATGCCGCCACGCGGAACCGAATCGACCTTCGAACTGACCACCCTGCAACGCCTCGACGCGCTGAACTATCAACACGCCTTTGGCATGGACATCGAACGTCCGCGCGACGAGGTTGTGCTGCGCGACGCGCTGCATGATTTCCTGGCAGGGCGTTACCCCGACCTGCCGCCCGCCGCCATCGAACAAGCCGCGCGCGCATTCAGCAAGCCCGAAGGCGTGGATACGCTGCACCGCAACCTGGCCTTTCATCAAATGCTCACGCGCGGCCTGGAGTTAAAGGTCGAGTTTCCCGATGGGCGCGTCGAGCATCGTCACGTTTACGCCGTCGATTGGGACGAACCCCACAAAAACGACATCCGCGCCGTCAACCAGTTCCCCATCCACGGCCAAAACGACCGCCGCCCCGACGTGATCCTCTTCGTCAACGGCCTGCCGCTGGTGGTCTTCGAACTCAAAAACCCCTACGACGAAAAACCCACCGTCGAAGACGCCTTCAACCAAATCCAGCACTACACATACGAAATCCCGCAGCTCTTCGATTACAACGCCTTCGCCGTCATCTCCGACGGCGTCACCAGCCTGCACGGCGTCTGGACGGCGGGGCGCGAGTGGTACAGTCCGTGGAAGTCGATAGACGGCTTCGAGATCGAACCCAACACCACCGGCTCGATGAAGACCCTGATCGAAGGACTCTTCCCCAAAGAGCGCCTGCTGGCCTACATCCGCGACTTCATCGTCTTCGAAATGGTCAACGACAAGATCACCAAAAAGGCCGCGCGCTACCACCAGTTTTTTGCCGTCAAAATCGCCGCGCAAAAAGTATTGGAGACGTACAACCGCGTCAAATCGGACCTTGCGACTGCTTCCGCTTCCAAGCCTGACCGGCGCGTGGGGGTCATCTGGCACACCACCGGCTCAGGCAAATCGCTTTCGATGGTCTTCCTGGTGGGCCTGCTGCGCCGCCTGCCCGAGCTGGATAACCCGCTCTTCCTGCTCGAAGTGGACCGCAACGATCTCGATAACCAACTCTCCGATCAATTCATCGCCGCGCGCCAACTCGTCGGCGATGTCACCCAGGCCCAAAGCGTAAATCACCTGCGCGACCTTTTGCAAACCCAGGGCGGCGGCGTCATCCTGACCACCATCGAAAAATTCGGACTCAAAGAAGACGAGCGCGCGCATCCCATTCTTAACACGCGCCCGAACGTCATCCTGATTGCCGACGAAGCCCACCGCTCCCAATACGGCTTTACCGAAGGCTACGCGCGTTACCTGGCCGACGCCGTGCCAAACACCATGCGTCTCGGCTTCACCGGCACGCCCATCAGCATGAGCGGCGCCGATACTGTGGCGGTCTTTGGCGACGTGATCCACACCTACGATATTTTGCAATCGCAGAAAGACCACGCCACTGTTCCGATCTACTACGAACCGCGCCAGGTGCGCCTGCAATTAACCAAAGAGAACCTGGACGCGCTGCTGGCGCGCATTACCCGGAACCGCAGCCCCGAAGAAGTCAACCGCAACATCTCGCGCTGGGCGGCCCTCTCCGCCGCCGCCCGCGCCGAAGACCGACTGAAAGACCTGGCCAGCGACCTGCTCGCACATTACCTGGAGCGTTCCGCCACGCTCAAAGGCAAGGCCCTGATCGTGTGCATGGAACGCCTGAACTGTGTGCGCGTCTACGAAGCCCTGACGGCTTTGCCTGGCTGCCCAGAAGTCAGGATCATCATGACGGGCAACCTTTCTGAAGACCCGCCCGAATGGAGCCAGAAAGGCTACCTTACCACCAAATCACAGCGCGAGTCGATCAAAGAGCGCATGATCGACCCCGACGACCCGCTCAAACTGGTGGTCGTCTGCGACATGTGGCTGACGGGAACCGATATTCCCTGTTTGCACACGCTGTATGTGGATAAGCCGATGGAAGGCCACAACATGATCCAGGCCATCTCGCGCGTCAATCGCGTTTTCAGCAATAAACCGCACGGCTTGATCGTCGATTACATCGGCATCGGCGACGCCCTGCGCGAAGCCACCAGCCAATATACCCACAGCGGCGGCAAAGGTGAACCCGCGCCCGATGTGGAAACCACCGCCAAACCCATCTTCCATCAGGCTTTGCGTGACGCCCGCGCTTGTTTGCCGGGCGGCAGGGATTACGGCGGCTGGCGCGCCATGTCTGATATCGATATGGAAGATTTATACGCGCTGGTCTATGGCTTCCTCTCTGCCGAGGATGGCAAACGCGATGACTTTCTCCAGGCCGAAGCCGTGCTTTCCTCCGCCTTTTTGCTCGTCCAGCATTTGGCCGATTGCCGGCCCTGCGCCGATGAGATCATCTTCTACCAACGCGCGCGCAAGCAAATCCTGAAAACCACCTCAGGTGGACGAACTATTGACCTTGACCGCGCCGTGCAGGATTTGGTGGACGATAACATCCACACCGAAGGCGTTGTCGATATTTTCAAAGTCGCAGGCATCGATAAACCCGACATTTCCATCCTCGATGACGCTTTCCTGCAAACCTTCAAAGACCACCCGCTCGAAAACCTGCGCGTGCGCTTGCTCGAACGTCTGATGGCCGATGAAATCCAGCGCCGCCAAAAGAATAACCTAGTACACCTGGGCTTAAATAACCCATAAGCTTGTAGTAGCGACTTTAGTCGCTTTTAGGCCGGGTGAGCGACTGAAGTCGCTACTACGAACTCACCATTCGTTTACGCCCACATGTACTAGCGCGTTCCAAATCCTTCCGCCAACAACTCGAAAAGACCCTGCTCGATTATCACAACCGCCTGATCGACGCCAAAGAAGTCATCGAGCAAATGATCGCCATCCGCCGCGAGATGGAATCGGACGACCAACGCGCGCAGGAACTCGGTCTTACACCCGAAGAAATCGCCTTCTATGACGCAGTCGCTGGCAACTTTATGACCATATACGACCAGGCTTTCCTGCGCGACCTTGTCCACGAAGTCGTCCAAACCCTCAAGCGCAACCTAAAAGTGGACTGGACGGAACCATCGCGTGAAGAAATTCGGGCAGGCGTAAGGTCAGCCGTGAAAACAGTATTGCGAAAGAAGAAAGTGCGCGAAGAAGACCTTGAACCTTTTATTGGGTCAATCTTTGTGCAAGCACAAGCGTTGTATGCTGATTGGCCCGCTGGAGTTTATGACAGTGGCCGATGAAGTAGGCTCCTGGCATGGGACCGGTGACGTATTAAACAATGGCGTGGAGCGGCGCAAGGTTGCGGCTCCACGCCGGTTGATTCGGGGCTTGGACGACTTCCGAAGTCTTAAAGACTTCGGAAGTCTTTGTCCAACGAACCCGCCGCACCCGGCAAAGGCGTTGGCGCGTCATCCAAAGGTTATAATGGGATGACCGCCGGTCGTAAGTCGAAATTAATTTCGACTTAC
>JBARBA010000088.1:0-11046 GCA_049792555.1 Anaerolineales bacterium | reverse complement strand
CCCACTGTTTGTTCACGCCCTGATCTTCACCGGCGTCCTATCATAGCCACATTTTTTGTCCAGCGTCTGCGGGCTGATCTGGTCGGCAGGCGCAGCAGACAGACACCAGCGGAAGAACCACTTGGCTTCATCGGTGCGCATGTTGACGCAGCCGTGGCTCATCGGCACGCCGAAGTTGTCGTGCCAGTAGGTGCCATGGAAGGCGTGTCCCTGCGCGGTGAAGAAAGACACCCAGGGTACGCCCAACAGTTCATAGGCTTCCACGTCCGCCGCCAGGCTGCCGTTGCCCATATGCTTCGAAGGCATTTTTACTTCGATGTAGAAATCGCCCTGCGGGGTGCGCGTGGTTGTGCTGCTCTTTTCTCCGGTGACATTGGGCAGGCCCGATGAAATGGTGGTATGGAAAACGGGCTTGTCGTATTCGTAACAGGTGACGGTCTGCATATTCAGCGAGACTTCGATGCGTTTCTGCGTGAAAGGCACGTCCGGCGAAATGGGCGCAATCTCCTCGTCAGGGATCAGGCGCAGGTGCGTGGCGGCCACGTTGTAGTCGATATCGTTGGCTTCGTCCTGGACGCGGTACCAGGGTTCGCCGTCCGGGCCTTCGTCGATGCCCACCACCCACTGCACCGTCCCGAAATATAACATCGGTTCGAGTTGCCATTCCTTGCCCACCAACCGCAAAGCGCGCGTGTAAGGAACGGTAATCTCGGCGATTTGCTTGGTTTCGCGGATCGATGTAGCCGGATTGTTGTAGATATACTGCACCTTTTGGGTGTGCGCGCGATGCACGTATCCGCCCCACACGCGGTACCAGACCGGGTTATAGCCGGGCGTGCCGGAATTGACTTCTTCGTAAACGTGCAGGATGTCGTCGCGGTAGACCGGCCGCACGATGCGGCTCTTATCGTTGGGCTGGCTGTAAACGCTGAGCTGGGTGGTAGCCACGCGGATCAGTTGGCTGTCGTCGAACTGGCTGAGGGCAGGCGCATAGGGCGAGAACGCCAGTCCGCCCAGGGCCACCCCGGCTAATTTTAGAAAATCGCGTCGTGAAATTTTGGAAGGCATGTAGAGTATTTTACTCCAAATTCAGAAATAAAAGCGGCCCTCCGCGCGGGAGGGCCGTTGGGCTATTCGGTTGTTTTATGCTTGTGCGGCGGCGGGGAGCATATCTTTAAGCAGGTGATTTTCGAGCGCCATGCTATGCGCGCACCGCGCGTGGACAATAAAGAACTCGCAATCACAGGTGAAGACGCCGTTTTCGAAGCTGACGTGATGGTCGCTGTTATCGCCGTGAAAGGTCAGGTCAAACTTGGTAAAGTGAAAGCGCTGTCGTTCGCCTGCATACCGTTTTGCTTTTTCGATTTTGCCGATGATCGCATACTCCATCTTTTATCTCCTTTTGTTGGTGAAGGGATTGAAAAAGGCACGCATCAAGACGCGTGCCTTCGTGGTGGGTTAACCCTGGGAAGTTTCCGTATATACCTGCATAAGATTCACCTGATTCAACCTTAACGTGAGTATATGACGGATTCGGTGTAAAGTCAACCGGTTTAATGCCTTCGTATGGCAATCATAGGCAAAATGTAAGGTACACGTTTGGCCTTGATCTACGTGCCCCAATCGCGGAAATAGAGAAAATCGTACCCCACGCTGCGGCCCGTGATCTTGGCCACCGGCGGCATGACGCGCTTGAAGTGGTTGCGGCGGATGCGGCGCGCCACCGTCTGGACGAAGCCCTCGGCGAAACCCGCTTCGACGCATTCTTCGGGGCTGTAGCGCTGGTCCACCAACAGGAAGAGCAGTTTGTCGGCCTCCTCGTAGGTGAAGCCCAGTTCGGCCTCGTCGGTCTGCCCGCTCCACAGGTCGGCGGAGGGAGCCTTGTCGAGGATGGGCGCGGGCACGCCGACAGCCCGCGAAAGCTGGCGGATCTGCGCCTTGTACAGGTCGCCGATGGGGTTGATGGCGTGGGCCGAGTCGCCGAAGAGCGTGGAATAGCCCAGCAGGATTTCGGTCTTGTTGCCGGTGCCGACCACCAGCCCTTTAAAAGCTTCGGACTGGTCGTAAAGCACGATCATGCGGCAGCGCGCCATGATGTTGCCCTTGCGCATGTTCGACATATCCGGCTCGCGCGAGATCAGCCCGTCGGCCATGTCGGTGATCGGAATGGTCAGCGAGGGCATTTTCAAGTCGTCGATCACCCGTCCGGCGTCGTCCAGGGAGTTTTGCGAGGAGGTCTTATAGGGCATACGCACGGCCAACACGTTTTCAGCGCCGAGCGCTTCGACGGACAGGTAGGCAACCAGCGCAGAGTCGATGCCGCCTGAAAGACCCAGCACGGCGCGGGTGATGCCGGTGCGCGTGATCTCCGAGCGGATAAAGCGCGTCAGGATGTGGCGGACGAGGTCGGTGTTGATCGAAAGGTCGATGTTCATAATTTTCCGGGTGGAACTTCCTGGTTCGAATAGGATTTGCGGTTTTGGCAAAAACGAGAGAACAGCCGACACGCATCAACGACAGTGTACCAAGAAAAGAGTATCTTTTCAATCATCGGTGGTTGAGTAGGCGGCGGAGCTATCCCGCCGCCGTACCGAAACCACCTATCAACAACAATTCCCCGTTAACAGCAAAAGGTTGTGTCGGGGGGGGTATAATTAATTTCACACGATGAAAGGATTGCATATGGCTGCGCCCGCCCGATTAATCACGCCTGATGGAAAAACCATCGAACTTTCCCCTGACGCTTATCAGAAGATACAACAATTGCTCGATACAGGTTATCGCGTTGAGCAGCTTCCGCGCGTCTCTGAGATTCGCGCAACCTATGGCAAGTACGCCGGGAAGCCTTCTCTCGTGGATGTCCTTGTGGAAGAGCGCAAGGCTGACCAGGAGGCTGTTATGGAAATGGTAAAGGTAAACATCGAACTGCCACGCGAAATATTTTCGGCATTGCGGCAGGACCCTGCTGGCTTTGTGCGCGAGATGCGGGCGGCGGCAGCGGTCAAATGATATGAGAATGGCGTTGTTTCGCAAGGCAAGGCCGCTGAAATTGCGGGGCTTTCGCGCAGCGAATTCATCAACGCATTAAACCAATTTAAAGTTTCTGCCTTCCAATATAGCGCCGATGAAATCGTTGCCGAAGTCACTCATCGCTGAAAAATGGGTCATCAATGGGAACACTTGCTGTTGTCATCCTGGCAAAACAACATGGTTTGATCGAATCTGCCGCGCAGGTTTTATACGCCCTGCGCGGCGCTGATTTTCGCCTTGATGATGCGATTATTCGTAATGCGCTGGCGCGCACGGTGGGGGAAACCTGGAAATCAGGGAAATAATTCACCTTATGGAGACCATTTCGAGATACATCATCTTTGCCGGAATTGCATTGATCGTCATCGGGGCCATCCTGTTCGGACTTGCCAAACTCAACCTCCCGCTTGGCCGCCTGCCGGGGGACATTCACATCGAAGGCGCGAACAGCTCGTTTTATTTCCCGGTAGTGACGTGCATCATCCTATCCATTGTATTGACGGTGGTTTTGAACGTAATTTTGGGGTTCTTCAAAAAATAGGGCGCTTCTGCCCTGGATGGTAAACATGCCGCAAATAAAAATTCCTGGAAGGGCCGTCGTGATCTGCTTCATCGTTGCTGCGTTGCTGGCTTCGTGCGGGCCGGTCACGCCAAATCCCGCACCGACACTGGCCCCGACAAAGACACCTGTTCCGACAAATACCCCTGTTCCGCCGGCGACGCCAACGCCGGCGGGGCCTGCCGTTACCTTTGAAAAGCCGTCCCTTTGGAATACTTATGATCCAAAAGACCCGGGTCTGCCTGAATTGATTATCCCTGATGGGAATGGGTTTCGATTGGACCCGGAATGGCAGGCGGGAAAAATTGAATATGTTTATCGGGCGTGGACAGCCAGCGAAGGCGGACTGGCCAGCCGTTCCGCATTAGGCCATGAGATCATACAACAAAGTGGTTCTGATTATCTTTGGGGTGAGAAAAGAGTTTCTGCTGAAAAGGTCAAGGCTTTGCTTTCTGCGATCACCGACTTGCATCCTGCCCAATCATTGCTTGTGGGCGTTTTTCATACAGATGAGTATCCAACGTGGCAACTCGAATTGACCGGCGCAGACGGCAATCAAATTCTGCTGTACTCGGCCAGTGATGAAAACCCGGGTTTTGGGCCTTGGAATGTCATCTATAACGGGCGCATCTATGCTCAATATGATGGGACGATGGGGCCTGTCATTGGGAAACTGTTCGACGGAACAGACGATTCATTTATCTGGAAAAGCGATGAACCGGGGTATCATCCATCTGACATGGTTGGTTTTGCTACATCGGGGCTGCCCAATCAACTTTCTTATGGTTTTGTAGGGTTGTTACCTATTGCCAGTTCTTTTGATTACAGCGCCAGTTTGGCAGATGCTGAAATTCAAGGATATATCAGAATCTACAATTGGTTTGAAAGCAGAGATATAACTGCGTTGAGTTCCGTAGTATTGACGGTTGATGGTAAAAAAGAAGCTTGTACGCTTAAGAAACCCAATGGCAAAGATGCCTATGATGCAAAATGGGCGTTTGCATGTAAACTCGAAGCTGTAGCTGCCGGTCAACGCTATCGATATCCTATTCGTATTGAGTTAGGTGCAAAGACTGGTGAGAAATTTGTCACGACAGGCGAATTGCGCGGCATTTGGCGGGAACCAGATGCTTCTTTGGCCTTGCCGCCCAGTGAAGAAATTCAGGCCGCAATGGCTGAAAATCCCGATTTGCAAGATTTATTGAAAGATCACGTTTTCTATGCAGTGTATTACACGGGGAAATTCCAGTTGGAAAAAGATCAATCGCCAGCATTGCTTGGTGAAATTATATTAAAAGGGCAGGCAAGCGTTGCCAATTACAACATCCCCTACACAATCACAGTTCCATTTGGAATTATTGATAAAAGGTTTGTAGAGTGGGGATTGACGCGCCCGGCGTTGCAGCGACTTATTTCGGATGTTTTCAAGATTTCTCTTACATCTCGCATTTACAAGCAATTGCCTGATACTACTTTGAATCTTTGGTACGTCACACATAATGAATTGGATGATTTTCCGGCGATGCCAAGCCTTTTAGGTCCTTCCATTCCATCCTATTTTGGCGTTAACTTACCTCAATGTGGTAAAAATCCGGCGATTGCGTTTCCTGCCAACCAACAACCTTTGCGCGCTTTTGGTTTCATGTCTGTGGATTTTGGAGATGCAACAACTTTTGTCCTGGCTGGCAACGAGGCAATCCCCTATGGAATGAATCTTTTCCCGGCGACGGATGCAGATGAACTGATCCCTTATTTGGCGCCGAAAGAATTGATGCGTAACGGAGAAATCCCGTTTGATCATATTCAATATGAACATCTTTCGAAACCGGCGAAGACTACTTACACTTTTTATTTGGAACTTCAACCACACGATGAAACGAAAGATGCGGCGAACTCCATTGCCAATTCCCTGCCTGTTAAAGTTGATAAACAATTCGGTCCTTATTGGAGCGCGACTGATACCGGAATTGTCATGAATAATGATGGCAGCCTATCCATCGTCTCATGCCCGGTCAAATAGCAGAAATATGAAACCCATGCTCGATCAACCCATCACCCTCGACCTCGCCGATCAAACCGGGCGACGCTTTGCCGTCCTCCCGCCTGATTTTCCACAGAGAATGGCGAGAAGAATACAGCGCAAATTCAAAGTAAAGGTCGGCGTTGATGTAATTGCAGAGTTGGTGGATGGCTACGCTGCCATCTACTGCTTTGCGGATTCCGTGTTGTATGAATGCCTTGTGCCCGTCCGGGGTGAATACTCCAGCCCCGACGATGTGGACGACGAGAAATATAGGGCGAAAATCAGCGCCCAATTCCCTGATGAAGACCCGGAAATTTTGAGCGAAATTGCCGGTTGGACCATTTTTTATTATTTGAGATGAGTGTATCATCTCAATAATCGGTGGTTGAGTAGGCGGCGATACTGTTTCGCCGCCGTATCGAAACCACCTTCGACAACAATTCCCCCGAAATATTAAAAAGATACAGATGAGTATTGAAAACCTCCGACTTCGACTACCCCCTGCCCCCGCCTCCATCGCCCAGACCCCCATCGAGCCGCGCGATTCGTCGCGCCTGCGACGGGTTCAAAGAACGCGTCCGGCCTGCGGAGCGGCTGAAACGTCTCCGCACGGAGGTAGTCTGGCGCGAGAATCCCGACCGGCTGGCGCATTTCGACACGGCCAGGTTGCGCGCGCGGACGCGCGGAATGTCTTGCTGGCTAAAGTATCAGTTATGCTATAATGACTTTTCATCGCATTAGCGCAAAAAAATCAACCCAAGGAGAATTCATTATTATGCATGCTCTCTTATTTGCCGGGGGAGTTGGTCAACGTCTTTGGCCTATTAGCCGTAAAAATACCCCCAAACAGTTCACTCCAATTATTGGGCCGAAATCTTCGTTACAATTAGCTGTTGACCGCCTGCAATCACTTATCCCATTATCCAATATCTATATTTCCACAAATAAACGCTACCTGGATATTCTCATCAAACAATTCCCGCAAATTTCAAGGGAAAATTTTATTTTAGAGCCTGTCAGAAGAGACCTGGGAGCCGCTGTGGCCCTCGCCTTTTGCAAATTGTACAACCTGGGGATAAGAGGCCCCATCATGTTTCAATGGGCAGACACTTATTTGCAACATGACGATGCGCTCATAAAAGCAATCAGCGTCGGGAAGAAATTGATCGAAGATAACCCTGACCGCATCATCTTTATGGGTGAAGTGCCAAGATTTGCCAGCGAAAATTTAGGATACATAGAACATAGTGAGGAACTGGGACGTATTGATGGAGAGCCTTATTACGGATTTCAATCATGGGTATATCGGCCAAAACTCGCCGAATGCAAGAGGATGATCGAAGCCGGCAATTTTTTATGGAATTCAGGCTATTTTGTCACAACGGTAGAATTTGTCGTCTCGCAGTACAAAATTTTAGCTCCAGAGATTGCGACACTTGCCGAAGAAATCATTTCTTACACCGGCACGGATGCAGAGGAGCAAAAAACGCTTGAGTTATATTCGCAAATGCCCATCATCCATTTTGACGAATCATTTCTCATGCGGTTAAAACCAGAGCAAGCCCTGATCTTGAAGGTCGATTTGGGCTGGTCGGACCCGGGCAGCTTATATGGATTGAAAGAGGCCCTGCAGGCATCCAAGGGTGACAACGTTACCCGGGGGAAGGTTATTGCGGTGGAAACCCAGGATAGCTTAATTTTCAACGAAGAACCGGGTAAAACCGTATCGGTGATGGGATTGGATGGAATCATGGTGGTTAATACAAATGATGTCCTTTTGATTATTCCAAAAGAGTCGGTTCGACACATTAAAAACCTGCTCGAAGAATTGGAAAGACAAGGACACCTTGATGTACTTTGATGTGTATGGCAAACAGGCATATAAAGGCAGCTCTTGCTAAAACCCTGTTCAGAACGCCGCCAAAGAAATATGCAGCGCTCCCTTTTGAAACTTATGCTACAATGTTCAGTAACAATACTTAGCATCCTGTCGATTTCCCAATCACTCACACAGAAACGCCAGCTCGGAGATGTGTAGATGAAATCATACTGGATCACCCACCACGACAGAAAAATTTTCATCGCCGATTTCTCAAACTGCAACACGGACGCGGGAGCAATCCACGAAGAGTGCCAGGCGATCAAAGCGGCCCTGGCAAATGAGCCACCCAGGTCTGTGCTTGCCGTCACCAATCTGAATGGGACTTTTGTAAACGAGGCAGTCCTCCAAACGTTCAGGGAACTCCTTCCAATCACCAATCAATATGTCAAACGCCGCGCCATCATCGGCCTGAGCGGTTTTCGCAAGCATTTCATCTTTTTGGTCTCCAAGTTTGTGGGCGATGTCAATTTCTCGCCTTTTGATACCCTGAACGAAGCCCTGGATTGGATCGTGCTGGGAAACCTGTAAGCAGACTATCGGTTGTCGGCCTGCCCCCGCAGAGAATAATCAGCGAGCGCTACGCCCAGGCGTAGCGCTTTTTGTATTGCTTATACTACTCTCTAATCTCTACTCCCTAATCCCTGATCTTCATTTATAATTCAGGCATATAATGCCCCGCTGTGCCCCCGTTAGGGGATAGGGTATAAAATTGAGGAAGAGGCCCATGAGCGCATCCATGAACGGAAAGACCATCCTGATTACCGGCGCCACAAACGGCATCGGCCTGGTTGCGGCGCGTACACTGGCCGAGCGCGGCGCGCAAACCGTGATCGTCAGCCGCAGCGCAGAGAAATGCGCCCAGGTCGCCGAGCAGATCAAACACGAGACGGGCAACCTCCAGGTGGAATATATCGCCGCCGACCTGTCCACCCGTGACGGCGTGCAACATGCGGCGCACGAGTTCAAAAAACGCCATCCCCGCCTGGATGTTTTGTTGAACAACGCCGGAGCGCTGTTCATGTCCCGCCAACTCTCGGCAGACGGCATCGAGATGACTTTTGCCTTGAACCATCTCAATTACTTCCTGCTGACCGTGCTCCTGCTAGATACGCTCAAGGCCAGCGGCCCGGCGCGCATCGTCAACGTCTCGTCGAATGCGCACAGGGGAGGAAAGATCAACTTCGACGATCTACAGATGGAAAAAAGCTACAGCGGCATGGGCGCTTACAGCCAATCCAAACTGGCAAACATCCTGTTTACCTACGAACTGGCGCACAAACTGGAAGGCACGCGCGTCACTGCCAACACGCTGCACCCCGGTTTTGTCAACACCGGGTTCGGCAAAAATAACGGCGGGGTGGTCAAATTTGGCATGGGGCTGCTTCTCCCAATGCAGCGCAACCCCAAGGAAGGCGCGCAAACCAGTATTTTCCTGGCTTCCTCACCCGATGTGGAAGGCGTAACAGGCAAATACTTTGAAGATAGCAAAGCAGTCCCATCCTCCCCGGCTTCTTACAACCATGCCGCCGCCGAACGTCTCTGGCAGGTCAGCCTGGAAATGATCGCGTAAAATTTCCCGGACCGTCCCTGCAAAGCAGCATAAAAGAGGGCACAATCGTTTGCTGCGTCTATTCCGCGTTCCTTTCGCACATGATGGCTTCCATTTCATCTCCCGCCGAATTTACACTTCCACACATCTTCACCGCTAACCGGCGCAGCCCGGTGCGTTGGGTTTGGTCGCACGCCACGCATCACTGGTGGCTGTTGGTCATGATCTTTCTCGGCGCGCTGGGAAATGCCGCCCTGGCAGCCGTCGTCCCTGTCTATATCGGCAGCGCCTTCAACGCCATGCTGAAAGTCCCGCCGGAGATGGCTGCTTTAATCCCACTGGCTGTGATGATCGGCCTGACGCAGTTTGCGCGCGGCGCGCTCCAGTTCGGACGCAACTTCGGCTCGGAATGGATGGCCCAAAAGATCGAGCGCGACATCCGCGAAGAGCTATACGCATCCCTGCTCGGCAAGAGCATGACCTTCCACAACCTGCAGCCCGTAGGCGATACGATGGCGCGCGCCACCAATGACGTGCGCGAGATCAACTATATGTTCAGCCCCGGCGTCAACCTGGCGATTGGCTCCATTTTATTCCTGGTGATGCCTTTCGTCTTTGCGCCGCAGTATACCCCCGCGCTGCTGCTCACGCCCACGATCTTCGCCATCGCTTACTTCATCGCCCTGGCGCGCTACCTGAAAACGCTCTCACCCATCACCGACGAGTTCCGCGCTTCGTTTGGCGACATGAACACCCACCTTTCGGAGACTCTCGACGGGGTGGAAATCATGAAGGGCGCTGCCCAGGAAGGCGAAGAAGTGGAGCGCTTTATCGTCAACGCCCGGCGTGTGCGCGATATCTTCGTGCGCCAGGGAGACCTCGAAGCGCGCTTCCTGCCCAACCTGCTGCTGGGGCTGGCCTACGCCGGCGGCCTGTTCCACGCCCTGCTGCTCTTCCGCGCCGGGGTGATCAACCTGGGCGCCGTGGTGGGATATTTCGGCCTGCTGCGCATGCTCGATTTCCCCACCTACGCTTCCGCCTTTGCCTATACCCAGATTTCGCTGGGCATTTCGGGCGCGCGCCGCGTGCTGGAACTGATCAACCGCGAGACCGACCTCGACCAGAATGTGGACGGCAGCTCAAGCAAAATGCGCGGCGAGATCGAATTCAGAAACGTTTCCTTCGCCTATCCCGTAGAGGAAGCAAGCGAACACAGTCACACCGAAAACGTCGTCGAAGGCATCTCGTTCAAGGTCAAACCCGGCCAAACGGTCGCCATCGTCGGACAGACGGGCGCGGGCAAAACGTCGATGGTCAAACTAATCAACCGCACCTACGATACCGGCGCCGGGCAGGTGCTGGTGGACGGCGTGGACGTGCGCGACTGGAACCTGGCTTCCCTGCGTTCGCAAATCTCGATGATCGAGCAGGATATCTTCCTGTTTTCGCGTTCCATCAGCGAGAACATTGCCTTCGGGAAACCCGGAGCAGGCTTCCCCGAAGTGGAATCCGCCGCCAAAGCGGCCCAGGCCGACGAGTTTATCCAAACCTTCGATCAGGGCTACGAGACGGTCATGGGCGAACGCGGCGTGACCCTTTCGGGCGGCCAGCGCCAGCGCCTGGCGCTGGCGCGCGCCTTCCTGACCGACCCGCGCATCCTGATCCTGGACGACTCGACCAGCGCCATCGACAGCGCCACCGAAGACAAAATCCAGCGCGCCATTGCGGTGGCCGCCAAAGGACGCACCACCATCATCATCACCCACCGCTTGAGCCAGATCCGCTGGGCCGACCTGATCATCGTCATGCGCAAAGGCAAAATCGCCGCCATCGGCAACCACGATGAGTTGATGAAAACGTCTGATGCATATGCAAGGATTTTCAGAGAGTAGAAGATTAGAGACAAGAGAATAGAGATGGCCCTGCTGGAATTAGCGTGGTATTCCCCACCCTCTGGGGTCCAACCCGTATTTCGGGATTAAACCCGAAATACGGGTTGGGGT
>JBARBA010000087.1:0-4278 GCA_049792555.1 Anaerolineales bacterium | reverse complement strand
CTGCCGGGCATGAGCGGCTGGTTCGTGCTGGATACGCTCAAGGGTGACCCCGATCTGCGGCACATCCCTGTGCATATTCTTTCTGCTTCCGGCCAGACGATGGACGCTTACAAACGCGGCGCGCTGGGTTTCTTGAGCAAACCGGTTAGTCAGGAGCAACTGGATGGCGTCTTTTCAAGCATTGGGGAATTCCTGTCGCGCGACATCAAATCCCTGCTGATTGTGGAAGACGACAACGTGCTGCGCCATAGCGTGGGCCAATTGTTGGGCGGCAGCGATGTGAAAATCAGCGAGGCGGCGCGCGGCGACGAGGCGTTGGCCTTGCTGCGCAAAATACATTTCGACTGCATCATCCTTGACCTGACTCTGCCTGATATGACCGGCTTTGAACTTTTGAACAAAATCAACCAGGATGAAACCGTCTCGAAATGTCCGGTGATCGTATATACCGGCCAGGCTTTAAGCGAAGAAGAGAACGAAGAATTGCTCAAATATGCCAGCAGCGTCATTATCAAAGGCGTCAAGTCGCCGGAGCGCTTGCTGGATGAGACCGCGCTCTTCCTGCACCGCGTGGTGGCCGATATGCCCGCCGAAAAGCAGGATACCATCCATCGCCTGCACGACCGCGATGCGGTCTTTAGCGGCAAGCACGTGTTGGTGGTGGACGATAACATGCGCAACGCCTTTGCGCTTTCGAGCCTGCTCAACGACAAGAACCTGCGGACGACGATTGCCAGCAGCGGGGAGAAGGCGCTGGAGATGCTGGATACCATCGCGGACATTGACCTGGTGCTGATGGACATCATGATGCCGGGCATGGACGGCTATGAGACGATGCAACGGGTGCGCGCCCAGCCCAGGTTCAGGAACCTGCCCATCCTGGCGTTGACCGCCAAAGCCATGAAGGGCGATTCGGAGAAGTGCATTGCTGCCGGAGCGAACGACTACCTTTCCAAGCCCATTGACTCTGACCGGCTGTTTTCGATGCTGAGAGTCTGGCTGTACCGCTAAAATTTGCTTTTTTACTGGTAGTGCTGTTTCGAGGGGTTTCCCTCAATAATTTCAGCGTGATGCTGCAAAGATGTATGGAGATAACAAACAAATGAACAAAAACGAGAAAACGGACACAATACCCACCACACAGCCAAAAGCGCGCCTTACGATCGGTTTTTTCATCGCCAATGTTTATCGCTCATGGGAAGAGGCGCCCTGGCTGGGCGTGGTGGATGAAGCCAGGGCCAGGGATGTGAACTTGATCTGTTTTCCGGGCAGCGAACTACGCAATCCACATGGCTTCATGGCGCAACCCAATGTAATTTATGATCTGGCCTCCAGGGAATGCCTGGATGGCATTGTGCTTTTGCATGGCGGGATCGGTGAACATATCACAAGCGCGGAAATGGAAAGATTTTGCGCCCGCTATCAGGATTTACCCATCGTCAGTATGGAAAACACCATATCCGGCATCCCCAGCGTGGTGATGGATGGTTACCAGGCCATGCAGGTGGCGATGAACCACCTGATCGAAATACACAAATACCGGCGCATGGCCTATGTGATGCACCGCGGGGAGAATGTGCGTTTCCAGGAACGCTTCCAGGCTTATCAAGATTGCATCGCCAGCCACGGGATTCCTTTCGACCCTGCGTTGGTTTCGCCTCCCTTTGAGCTGGGGGTGCCTGATGTATTGCCTGCCATGCTCCAATGGTTGGAGCAAATTCGCACAACCTGTCAGGCCATTGCGTGCTACAGTGATCATATCGCCCTCGGGTTACTACCCATCTTGCAATCCATGGGGATACGTGTGCCTCAGGATATGGCGTTGACCGGCTTTGACGACGTCGCCGAGAGTCAGATCACCACACCGCCGCTGACAGCCGTACGACCACCCTTTTATGAGATGGGCCGAAAAGCAGTAGAAGTGTTGTTGGACCGCATGGCGGGCAAACCGGTTCCTGATAAGCTGGTGGTGCCTTCAACGCTAACCGTGCGCCAATCGTGCGGCTGCGAATCTTTGGCTGTGCAACAAGCTTCTCAAGGGGCGGATGCCCCAAAGAAACAAGCTTTCGATATCATCCTAAAGTGGAACCGGGCGCAGATTATCACCGAACTGACACAGATATTGGCAGGTTCTCATCATGGGCAGGCATCCAACTGGGCGGAAAATCTTCTTCAATGCGTGGCTGACGAGATGGCAAATCCGTCCTCAGCATGTTTCGTACCCGCGCTGAAAGACATGCTGCACCAGAGTGCGGTGGTTGGCGGCGATATCGGCGATTGGCAAGGGGTGATTTCAACCCTGCACCGCTGGTTTTTGCCCAGCCAACCCGATCCAACTTACGCCCATCTGGATTGCCTTTGGCAGCAGGCCCGTACGATGATTGGCGAAGTGATGCAACGCAGCCAGGCGTTTAAGGATTTACAGGTTGAGAAACACAATAGCTTGTTTTCTGAAATCGGTCAAAAGGTGATCAGCACTCACAACATCCCCGATTTGATGGACATTTTAGCCCACGAGTTGCCCGGGGTGGGGATTCCGAGCGTTTTCCTGTCTTTATATGAAAACCCGGCCGCGCCAACGGAGCAATCTCGCTTGGCGTTAGCTTACGATGAAAATGGTTGCATCACCGTGGATGCCGGTGCCCAAAGGTTTTCATCCATCCAACTGGCGCCTGAAAATTTATTGCCCCACGAACGGCAGTTTTGCATGGTGCTTGAGGCGCTCTACTTCCGCGAAGACCAATTAGGGTTTGCGTTGTTAGAGATCGGGCCTCGCAGTGGCGCAGTCTACGAATTGCTGCGCGCCCAAATCAGCAACGCGGTGCATGGGGCGCAACTCGTGCAGCGCATGCAAGAGCATTCGGCTGAATTGATGCGCCAGCAATATATTCTTGATACTTTCATGGAAAGCGTTCCTGACCGAATTTATTTCAAGGATGCCCAAAGCCGCATTACCCGCGTCAACAGAGCATTTGCAATAAAAATGGGGGCGCAAGATTCCAGCGAACTGATTGGCAAAAGCGATTTTGATTTTTTCCCGTTGGATCAGGCAGAAATAAAGTATCAACAGGAACAAGAGCTTATGAAAATAGGGCAGCCCATTCTTGGTTTGGAAGAACCGGATGGCGTTGACCATTGGGCATTGACAACCAAAATGCCTCTGCGAGATGAGAAAGGCATGGTTATTGGCACCTTTGGCACCTCAAGCGATATTACAGAATTGGTCAAAGCCAAACAGGCGGCAGAAGCAGCCGTAAAGGAAGCGGAGAAAGCCCGCGCCCTGGCCGAAATGGAAAAAGAAAAGGCAGAAACCGCCAAAAACGAGGCTGAAAAAGCCCACCGCGAGGCGGAGATCGCCAACCAGACCCTGGCGGCGCAAATATGGCAAACTACCGGGCAGGCGCTGCTGAACGAAAAAATGCGCGGTGAACAGGATATTGCCACGCTGACCAACAACGTCATTCAACACCTGTGCAAGTATCTGGAAGCGCATAATGGCGCGATCTACATTTTGGTAGATAATGTTTTGCAGTTGACCAGTACCTATGCCTACCGGCGGAAATCGCTCGCGCAGCAATACCAGATGGGCGAAGACCTGGTGGGACAGGCCGCAGTCGAAAAGGAAATCATTTTTAAAGAGATTCCCGATGATTACATTGCGCTTATTAGCCTGCGTCAGGGAAAATTGCTGCCCAAATACAGCATTATCGCTCCGGTGGTCTACAACCAGCAGGTCAGCGGTGTGGTTACGTTGGAATCAATGACCAAGTTTACCCCGGCGCAGTTGGGTTTTCTTGAAAAGGCCCTCGAAAGTGTGTCCATCGCCTTTATGACCGCCCAGGCCCGCGCCCGCGTGAACGAATTGTTTGCCCAAACCCGCCAACAGGCCGAAGAACTGCAAGCCCAGGAAGAAGAGTTGCGCGCCACCAACGAAGAACTTGAAGCCCAAACCGAGAGCCTGCGCGCCTCCGAAAACCGTCTCAAAGCCAACCAGACTGCGCTTGAAGCCGCCAACACTGACCTCGAAGAGAAGACACAGATTCTGCAGGAACAGCAAGCTGCCCTCAACCAACAAAACCTGGCGCTGCGCGACGCCCAACAGGAACTTGAACGCAAAGCCGCAGAGCTGACAGCCACCAGCAAATACAAAACCGAATTCCTCGCCAACATGAGCCACGAACTGCGTACGCCGCTCAACAGCTTGTTGATCCTTGCGGGCATGTTGGCCAAAAACGAAGGCGGCAACCTGAACCCGGCCCAGGTGAAATCGGCGGAATT
>JBARBA010000086.1:0-4828 GCA_049792555.1 Anaerolineales bacterium | reverse complement strand
TATACTGTTAGTGTACATAAATTGTGGCAAAATGTCAATTGAAGATTCGTGATAAATAAGAAAATCCCGATTCAGCGAATCGGGATTTTCTGGAGCGGAGAGGGCGGGATTCGAACCCGCGAACCCTTTCAGGTTACACGCTTTCCAAGCGTGCGCGCTAAGCCAGACTACGCGACCTCTCCATGCCAATGGTTCGAGCGGGCGGTATTATACCATTTTTTAAGTGCGCAAATAGCTGCGAATTGCTGCAAAACAGGGTTTTGTCGGGCTGTTCCAATCCCAAAATTCGGGGGGAATGATTGTTACAAGGTGGTTTCGACACCTGCCATCCCGAAAGGACACCGGGACAGGTATGGCGGCGGAATAGCGCCGCCTACCCCTTCGATAAGGTTTGCCCTACGGGCACGATGTCGACAAGCTCAACCACCAACTCAAGGCGACGAACCGTCAGGACATCCCTCAACCAGCGATGATTGAGATGATATGCAAAAGAGAAACGCCTGGCAACCCTATCAGGCTTTTTCGAGCATGGCCTTCATCGGATTCCAATAATTATCGATCCAGCCCTGCGTGAACTCTGCTTCCGTGCCGTCGGGGACGTCGACGTGCGTAAAGTCCAGGCGCGTACCGCCGGGAATGGGCAGCAGGACGAAAGTCACGGTCGAGAACTTGCCTTCGGGCCAATCCACCGCGCGCCACGACTGGACGATTTTCTGGTCGGGCGTCAGCTCCAGGTTTTTGCCGGTGATGTAGCCGCCGTAAGCGCTGTAGGCCCCGCCGACTTCGCGGCTGATCTCGGCCGCGCTGCCGCTGAAGGCCGCGTGTTTGGCCGAATCCATCAAGGCTTCGTAGACTTCGTGTGGGGAGACTTGAAAGGTCACGGTTTGCTGGATGGGATTGGACATGTTTATCTCCTTGATCGAGGTACGGATGGATGACGGAAACTACAAGAAAGACTGCGCACACCCTGCGTCAAACTATTGTACATGGAAAAGGAAGTTTGCGACAAAACCTGCGGCTTGAAGAAAAAGACCGCGCATAGAGCGCAGACCATCCAGCAATTCCAAATCTAAAACTGGGCATACCGGACAAAACCTAAACGCGAATATCGCGAATGGACGAATGACGCGAATTTTCAAAAAACATTGGCGTAATTCGCCAAATTCGCAAAATTCGCGTTAAAAAGCGCCTGCGGAAAAAAATTTACCCGGTTGTGGTTTTCATGAAGCTACAGAAACTGCCCCAAAAGGCAACTTTACCGAGATTTAAATTTAGACTTGGAATTGCCGCAGATCATCCCAATCCTTGCGCATGGACGGGTTTTCCTGTATGCTTGCGCCATCTTCCCGTCAGGTGGTTTCGACACCTGCACTGCGTTCGGTGTAATGTACAGCGGCGAAACAACACCGCCGCCTACCCTTCGACAGGGTTTCGACAGGCTCAACCACCAGCTCAGGACACCGCTCAACCACCAATTTATTGAGATGATAAAAACAGAAAGAGAAAGGCACAACCCCATGCACTTTTTTCAAGAACCCGCCCCCACGCGTTACGACCTGCGCTTCAACGTCGCCGGTATCCCGGTGCGCGTCCACCCGCTGTTTTGGCTGGTGACGCTGCTCTTCGGGGCCGCTTCCAGCAACCTGCTCGACCTGCCGGTATGGATGGCAGCCGTCTTCGTCTCCATCCTGGTGCATGAACTGGGACACGCCCTGGCGATGCGCTCCTTCGGGCAATCGGCGCGGATCACGCTCTATTTTGGGGGCGGACTGACCACGCCCGAATCGGTCTCGTGGGGCTACGGGTCGGCGCGCGTGGCGCTGACGGTGAACCAGGAAATCGTCACCCTGCTGGCCGGGGCGGGCGCGGGCTTCCTGGTGGCGGGGCTGGTGCTGGGGGGCGTGGCAGCGCTGGGCGGGACGATCAGCATCGTGTTGCTGTTTGGCCTGTTGCCCTTCCCACTGGCATCCCTGCCGGCGGGCGGCGGATTTGTGGACCTGATCCTTTTCACGCTGCTGTGGGTCAACATTTTCTGGGGCGTGATCAACCTGATGCCGGTCTTCCCGCTCGACGGCGGGCAGATCGCGCGCCATCTGTGGCTGAAAGTCGACCGCTGGGGCGGGGTGCGCAAGTCGCTGTGGCTTTCGGTCGTCGTCGGGGCGATCATGGCGCTGGTGGGCCTGGTGATGATGAACAGCTTGTACGTGGCCTTCCTGTTTGGGGTGCTGGCCTTCCAGAGTTATATGACATTGCAGGGGCGCGCGATGATGTAGGTCGAAATGAATTTCGACGTACGATAAAACGTCCCCGGCAGTTTTGCCGGGGACGTTTTGCGTTATCGCGCGGCCTACTCCAGCGTGTAGATGCTACCCGAACCGCTGACTTGCTGCGAGAGCTTGGGGCGGCCCAGGTAGCCGACGCTGCCGCTGCCCAGGATGGAGATGCTCAGGGATTCCGTCGCCCAGACTTTGCTGTCGCCGGAGCCGATGACCGAGATGTCGGCCTGGCCGCTTTCGAGGGCGCGGGCGTCGTACTTGCCGGAGCCGAGGCTGCTCAAATTTTGGCGGGTCACTTTGCCTTTGAGCACGTACTTGCCCGAACCTTTGACGTCGGCCCGGAGTTCATCGGCGCTCAGGGCGTCGATGGCCGCGTCCCCGGAGCCGTTCATGCCGAGCGTGACTTTCCTGGCGGTCAGCGCATCAAGCTTGAGCGAGCCGGAACCGTTCATTTGGAAGTCCAGCGTATCGACTTTCAGGCTGGCCAGCGTGATATTGCCCGAACCGTTCAGTTTGAGCGCAACCTGGTCGCCGTTCAGGCCGGCGGAGGTGATCGACCCGGAACCGCCCAACGAGACTTCGCTGAGACTCTTGACGTTCAAGGTGTAGCGGATGGGTTGGGTGGCGTCCAGCAGGGCGATACCGGGGGTGACGTAGATGTGCAGCACACCGGCTTCGACCTCGGTTTTGATGTAACCCAACAGGTTGTCGTCGCCCGCGATGATCAGAGCTTCCTTTTCATTTTGGACGATGGTCAGTTCGCCGGGGGCGTCGAAGGCCAGTTGGGAGTAGGCGCTCACGGCGCGGTTGCTGCTGGCGATTTTGCCGGAACCGGATACGACGGTCAGGTTGCAGGCGCTGAGTAAAATGGTGAGGATGAGGGGGAGAAGAAGTTTTTTCATGGGAGGGTCTCCAAAGGTGAAATTTATGGTGGTTGAGTAGCTCCGAACGATAGTGAGGAGCGTATCGAAACCACATCTGCTGGCAGTAGTTGCTTATTGTTGGTTTCGATACCTGGATTGCAGCGGTGGTTTCGACACCTGCACTGCGTTCGGTGCAGTGTACGCCCTTCGCAAACTGCGCTCAGGGCTACTCAACCACCTTGTCATATTTTAGGCGTTGGCGTTCTCTGGTTCAGGCGTGGGGGCGGGAGCGGGGGCCGGGGCGGGGTCGTTGCGTTTGATGAAGCTGGCGGCGGCGATGACCAGCCCCGTCAGCACCAGCATGACCGGCACGGCAAAGCGCAGGATCGAGAAGTTGAACATGCTGAAGAACGAGGTGAAGAAGAAGCCCACGCCTGCGATGATGCACAGGATGACCGCAGCCAGGTTGACGCCATGAGAACGCTTGGCCAATCCGAGCACCAGCAGGCCGAGGCCAATCGAGAGCGGTTCGATGGGCCAGAGCAAGGCCCACGACTGCCACAGACCGGTCAGGTTGCAGAAGGCCAGCATCAGCCCGTTGACGCCGATGATGCTGGCGGGGATGGCCAGGGCCGGCAGGCGCATGAAGACGGCGGCCAACACAAATCCGAGCGCCACGCCCAGCACTTCGAGCGGCCAGGCGGCAGCCCACACGGCCCAATTGTGGAACAGGCTGGCAAAGAGCAGGATGCCGCCGGTCGTCAGCACCGGGATGCCGGGGATGAAGAAAGCGCCAAAGCCGCGGCGGGCAATGCCCAGGAAGCCGGGGGCCGTCAGCAGCAGGCCAATGATGACGACCACCATCGGCCACAGCCGCCAGGCTTCGGTTTGGAGCAGCAGGTTGGCGAACATGCTCAGGGCGCCAATGCCGATCAATGCGGCGCCAACGATCAGGGACAGGATACGTTCAGGTTTCATGGTTCCTCCAAAAAATGGTTGAGTTTTCCGGGCAGGGGCGCGTTGAACAAGCCGCCTGTGAAGCCGGTGAAATACGAAGGGATGTGAGACTAAGGGAACAGGAGAGTGCGGATGACCAGGGCGACCAGTGACAGGCTGCAAGTCAGGCAGGCCAGCAGCACGGTCAGCGCGGCAAAGGACATGTTCGCCAGGGCGATGTGGACGGGGTCGCCGCCTTTGCGCAGGGCGCGCGGCAGGATGACCGCCGCCGCCACGATGAACGGTTCGAGCATCCACAGGAAGAGCCAGTCGCCCCAGCGCCCGGTGATGGCGCAGTAGGCCAGGATGAAGGCGTTGCCGGCCAGGATGACGGCGGGCGTCAACAGCCAGGGGTTGCGCAGGCTCCAGCCGATGCCCGCCAGGAAGCCCGCCACCAGGAAGATCTCGAAGGCCCAACCGTAGCGGTAGACGCTCAAGCCGGTGACCGAAAGCATACCGGCGAAGAAGTTGCACAGGATGATGACGCCCACCCCACCCAGGGCGGCCAGCGCAATGTGCGGGCGCCGGTCGGCAAGCGCTTTCAGCGGGGTAAAGGCCGCAGGCAGCGTGAACGCGGATACGGGTGGGATGGATCCGCCCGTCCCCGGGGGCAGGGTCACGGCGTCGACGGCGGTATCGCCCTCGGCGAAGTCTTTGTCCACGATCTGTGCGCGGGCTTTTCCCGAAAAAACG
>JBARBA010000085.1:0-3586 GCA_049792555.1 Anaerolineales bacterium | reverse complement strand
TTCTGGGCGCGACGGTGATGCCGCACGTCATTTTTTTGCATTCGGCGTTGATGCAAGACCGTGTGGTGGTAAAACACCCCAATCAATTAAAACGCCTGTTCCGCTTTGAACTGATTGACGTTGGCATTGCCATGGGATTGGCCGGCCTGATTAACGCAGCCATGTTGATTATGGCGGCTTCAACTTTTTTCAAAAATGGGCTGACGAGCGTTGGAAGCATTGAAGAAGCCTATCGCACGCTACAACCGCTGCTGGGTGTGGCCGCTCCGTATGTGTTTGCCATTTCGCTGCTCGCATCGGGGCTATCGTCCGCAACGGTCGGCACCATGGCCGGACAGGTCATCATGCAGGGCTTTTTGCACCAGCATATCCCCAACTGGGTGCGCAGGCTGGTCACCATGCTGCCGTCGCTGCTTGTGATTGCGGTGGGGCTTGATCCAACCCGCACACTGGTCATCAGCCAGGTGGTGCTCAGTTTTGGCCTGCCATTTGCCGTCATTCCGCTGGTGATGTTTACCCGGCGACGTGATATTATGGGAGTGTTGGTTAATAAATCCTTTACGACTTTCATGGCAAGCGCCGCCGCAGCGCTGATCGTTTGCCTGAATGTTTTCCTGCTCTACCAGCTCACCTTCGGGAGTTAACCATGTTTAAAAATATTCTTGTGCCCCTGGATGGCTCGAACCTGGCCGAAGCGGCCCTGCCCCCGGCTGCTTCGCTGGCGCAAACCTTGAATGCGCCTGTCACGCTCCTGCACGTCATCGAAGAGAACCCACCGCAGGAAGTCCACCATGACCGTCATTTGACCGAATCCGACGAAGCCGTGGCTTACCTGAAAGATGTGGCCGCCCGGGCCTTCCCGAAAAGCGTAAAGGTGAAATCTCACGTCCACGCCGCCGAGGTGAAAGACGTGGCCGCCAGCATCATTCAACATGCCACTGAAGAATTCAAACCGGATTTAATTGTGATGTGCGCCCACGGCCAGAGCGGATTCCGCGACCTGATCTTTGGCGGCATCGCCCAGCAGGTACTCGCCGGGGGGCGGACGCCCCTTTTGCTGCTCCAGCCCAAAGTAGCGGAATTCCACCCGTTTGCGATTCGCCATATCCTTGTCCCGCTCGACAGCGGATCCAAACACGACACCAGCCTGCCGTACGCCGAGTTGCTTGCCAAAGCCTACGGAGCCGAAATCGATTTGCTGACGGTGGTCCCCACCTACGCCACGCTGACCGGCCATAGAGCCGCCGCCAGCAGTATGCTGCCGGCCACATCGACGGCCTTGCTTGAGATCAAAGAGCAGGCGGCCAAAGAACACCTGCAAAGTCACCTGGACGAATTGCTGCGGGCCGGTTACACGGCAAGAGCGCAGATCGCGGGCGGCGACCCGGCAGCGTTGATCGTCCAAACGGCAAAAAAGGTGGAGGCTGATTTGATCGTGTTCAGCACCCATCGCAGGGCAGGCATCGACGCCTTCTGGGCGCGCAGCGTCACGCCGAACGTGGTCAGGAAGACGCAAATTCCGCTGTTATTGCTGCCGTTGAGCGAGTAAGAAAAAAATTAAGGCACGTAATATGGTTGGCGCAATCAGCCTCCATAAGGGTCTTTCACCCTCTAGGCAACGCCCTTGCTGGGCGCACAAAAAAAGACGACCCTCGCGGGTCGTCTTTTTTTGAATCCAGCAAAACTACTCAACTGAGACGGTCGCGCCAGCTTCTTCGAGCTTCTTCTTGGCATCCATCGCAGCTTCCTTGCCAACAGCCGTCAAAACCTTGCCGCCGACGGTTTCAGCCATGGTCTTGGCTTCGCCCAGGCCGAGGCTGGTCAATTGGCGGATGACCTTGATCACATCGATCTTCTTCGCGCCGTGGTCCTTGATGATCACATCAAATTCGGTCTTTTCTTCAACAACCGGGGCGGCAGCGCCGCCAGTAGCAGCGGCGGCCACAGCCACAGGAGCGGCGGCGGAAACGCCCCATTTTGCTTCAAGAGCCTTCACCAACTCAGCAGCTTCCAATACGGAGAGCTTGCTCAGTTCTTCAACTAAACTTTCGAGATTAGCAGCCATCGTTTAAATACTCCTTACGTTCATAGAGAAATTCTTAATTTGGATTGAAATTTGCTGCGTAGAGCATGTATTTACGCAGCGGCCGAGGCCGGTTCGGAATAAGCCCGAATGACAAACGCCAGCGAGCGGGCCGGTTCGGCGAGCGTGCGCACCAGTTTTCCAGCCGGGGCTTGCAACACACCCAACAGTTGGGCCTGAACGACGGGCAACGGCGGCAGGTCAGCAAGAGCCTTCACCTGGTTAACATTCAAAGCTTGTTTATCCAGGAAACCACCCTTGATCTTGATTGCATCCGCAGTCTTCATCACATCGGTCAGCGCTTTTGCAGTGGAAGCCGGGTCGCCGAATGCAAAAGTGACTGCCGTGCTTTTTTCAAAGACTCCTGCCGAGACTTTTACTCCGCTGTCTTCGAAAGCTTTTTTCGCTAATGTGTTCTTCAGGATATGGAACTCACCGCCAGTTTCACGGATTTTTGTCCGAATCCCGTCGAGACTTTTTACAGTAACGCCCGTGTATTCAACCACGAACACTGCCTGACTGCGGTCCAGCCAACTTTTGTACTGGGCCAGTACTTCTTCCTTCTTCTGTCGTGATAGAGCCAAAGATTTTTACCTCCTTTCCTTAAAAGTTTTTGCCTGACAAACGCCAAGCAAAGACTCTCCCCTTGCGGGGTAGGAATTGAACCCAAGTCTTCACCTGGGCAGGGAATTAAGTTCGCAGACCTTTAGGCCGGAACACCCGCCGTCTTGGGCGAAGTTCGTTTGTCAGTTGAGCAACGTGTAGTAGCCCGGCAACGCCAAGCTCTACTCGGTAGCTTCCATCGATTGGGCAGCATTCGCATCAACTTTGATGCCAGGCCCCATGGTGGCGGCAATCGTAATGTGCCTGATATAGTTACCTTTTGCGGCAGCGGGGCGCGCTCGCTTGATGGCTTCCATCAACGCGCCAAAATTCTCGGCCAACTTATTGGCGGCAAAAGAAGCCTTGCCAATTTGCACGTGAATATTTGCGGTCTTATCCAGGCGGAACTCCACGCGCCCGGCTTTGGCGTCTTTGATTGCACGGGCAACATCCTCGGGAGGAATAACAGTGCCGGCCTTGGGGTTCGGCATTAAACCGCGCGGGCCGAGGATGCGGGCCAAACGGCCCACCTTCCCCATCAAATCCAGCGTGGCAATGGCCACGTCAAACTCCAGCCACCCACCCTGAATTTTGGTAAAAGTCTCGTCATCGTCAACGACGACATCCGCTCCGGCGGCGCGCGCGGCGGCGGCGGCCTCACCCTGAGCGAACACTGCTACGCGGACGGTTTTACCCAACCCGTGCGGCAGCACAACCACGCCGCGCACCAGTTGATCTGCCTGGCGCGGGTCAAGCCCCATGCGCAAATGAACTTCTATGGTCGAGTCAAACTTGGTGTAAGCCGTTTCCTTCACCAACTTCATCGCGTCAGCCGGGAGATATTGCTGATCGATATTTACTTTGGCCGCAGCGGCCAGATATTTCTTTCCGTGTTTTGCC
>JBARBA010000084.1:0-2576 GCA_049792555.1 Anaerolineales bacterium | reverse complement strand
CCCCAACAGATGATCCGCTTTTAGCGGCCTTTCTTGCTTTTGGCAGCCGGCTTATGCTCTTTCCCCAGATGGTAAAGCTGGCCGAGAAAAGCAGCCAGGATAAACTTGTTTTCCTCGTACTGATTTTCGTCTAAATAGCTCAGTTCAGCCTGGAGGGCAGCAGCCCATTTCTGGCGGGCATGGAACCAGGCTTCGGCTGTGCGCTTCACATCTTCACGGAAGCGGCGAAAACGCTCCGGCGTCATGATTTCAGCGATGACCTGCCGGATAAGCTCAAACGTGCGTTTGGACATTTCATCGGATTTTGGGGTTTGTGTGGTTATTTCACCAAACTCAGCTTCAATACGCCGGAGAAGCAGCGCCAATTCTTCTTCAGAGAACAAGTTCAAATCTACATCCCCGTGCATCAATTTGTCCTCGAAAGCATCCACCAAGTCCCAAACTTGTTTTTCGAGGCGGTCACGCAAACCCGGACGCGCCCCGAATACCTTCTGCGCGACTTGTTCAATCTTGTTGGGCTGTTTGAAGGCTGTAAGCAGGTCAACTTCTTTCTTGTCACCGCTTCCCACGGCCTCTGCGATGGAATCGTAAAGCTCCTTTTCTTCTTCGTACGCTTGCATGGCGCGCTGCATGGTCCGATTGTAGATGGCAATGACCAAACCGCACAAGCCCCAGGGTATACTTTTTGTAGCCAGCGCGGACTTCAGCAGCATGGCGATCTCCAGGCTGTCGGCATCATTGGTCGTCATCAACCGATCCAGGAGGGTGTTTACCCTGTCCTTCACGTCTTTTCGAAAGGCAGGCGTAGCCAATTCGGCAATCGCTTCGATGCGCATCTCATCGAAAACCTCGCCGTATTTGCCGGAGCCTTTGTTTTTGGCCGTTTCCAGGCGTTTTTCGTACTTTTTCAGCCAGCGGTCGGTGACTTGGATGGTTTTCTCGTTATCCAGATACAGGCCTGAGAATTCCGGTTCATCGGCTAATGGAGCGGAATCGGTCACGACGCGGACCAAACTCTGTTTCAGGTAATCCACCCCGCCATAGGCGATGCGTTGGGCCACAGCCAGCGCAGCCGGAGATGGCGTGACTTCCTGGCTTCGATGGGCAGGGGCGGGGGTAGGATGCGGGGTTTGGGATTTCTTATGTCGGTTGCGGGGCATTGGATTCCATCCGTTTTTGTAGGGCGTGGTCGAAGAGATCGGGCATGGGGCGATTATATGTCAAAAAGCTACTCCACCAGCGCCGGGATTTTTTCCAGCCCCAATGCTTCGGCGGCGCGCAGGCGGTAAAGCCCGTCGACCAGGGTATAACCGTCGCGCAGGCGGCGCACCTGGATGGGCGGGGTAATGCCCATCTGCCTCGCGCGTTCGACGGCTTTTTCCAGTTTGGCGGGGTCGAGCGTGATGGATTGCCAGTAGCCGTTCAGGCGGATGAGTTTAAGGGGGATTTCGACGACGTTCGTGTTGCGTGTTGCGGATTCCGTTTTTGGGGTGGGGGGCGGGGCTGTGAGATTTAACCGGAATCCGGTCTCCCCCAAAAAGGCTTCCGTTATCTCGGCAAGTTGCTCCGCTGAAACGGCTGCCGCCAAAACCCCGCCCACCTCGGCTTTTTCCGGGTAAATGCTGGGGCCTTTGCTGAGGGTCAGCCCGGCCCTGGCAACCAGCGCCCGCGCCGCTTCGAGAATTGCCCCCTGGTTGGGCTGCGGGTTGACTGCCAGCCGCCAGCCGCTTTGCTGACTGAGTTCGGCGATCTTGCCCTGGTAGCGCCCGGCCACCTGCGGCGAGATGAAAGACAGCATGATTTCGTCGTCTTTCAGGCTGGCGCGGTAGAGCGTGCTGCCCGCCAGCGCGGCTTTGATAAAACCGTAAGCGGCGTTGATCTCCATGCGCTCCCCCGCCGGCGTGGGCAAAACCGGCGCGGCGGCCGTGGGGGCCGTGATGGTCAATGTTAATTCCCAACCGCTGGTGCGCCTAAAGACTTCCGAAGTCTCGAAGACTTCGGAAGTCTGCTGCCTGCCCACAACCGTCAGCGCCACGCGCTTCTGCTCGCGGTGGATGGCCGGGCCTTTGACAATTTGCCAGCCTTCGGGCAGCACTTCGCGCGCGAGCGCATTCAGCGCAGATTGGTTGGTTTCGGGGATCACTTCCACCGTCCAGCCGCTGCGCTTTTCCAGGTCGGCGATTTCGTTGGCGTAGGCGGCGTGGGCCGAGTCGGGGAAGTCGAAGTTGAGGATCAGGACGTGGTCCAGGATGCGGTAGCCGCTTTTACGCAGCCGGGCGGCGGCGGGAAAGTGGCTGTTGGCCAGGGCCAGGGCCTGGTTCGGCTCCAGTTTGGCCGCCGGAGCAGTGTCGCGGTTCAGGGCGGCGGCCCCGCTTTCAGCGGGGGGCAACTCGTCGAATATCGCCGCCACCGCTTCGGGGTAGACGGCTTGTTCCAAACCGGGGGCCACCTCCACCAGCAGGTGATCCGACTCAACAGCGCGGCACAGCGCCGGGGCCGAGACGTCTCCCCGAACGAGGATGTATTTGCCGACGGCTGCGGCGAAAGCCGTCATCTTTTCGCGCCGCTGGCGGTTG
>JBARBA010000083.1:0-2881 GCA_049792555.1 Anaerolineales bacterium | reverse complement strand
TCGCTGAAAGACCCGTGGCCGTAGCATATCCAAACGTGCTGAGCAGATAATCGGTGTAAAGTTCCAGATGTTCTTTTTTCATCCGCAAATCTTACCTCGTTTTCGCCGCTTGCTGCGTAACATCAGTTATTAATTGTACACGAAGAAAGCCCGCCTGCGCTAAAAATCACAAGAGCGCCGGGAAAAGTCCCGGCGCTCCTGGCGTCTCTTGGTAATGGATTGGCGGCGCGCTTTACCATACGCCTGTGCGCAGGTACTCGTCAATGGCGCTGGCGGCGATGCGCGCCTGGCCCATGGCCAGGATGACGGTCGCGCCGCCGGTCACAAGGTCGCCGCCTGCGAAGACGCCTTTTTTGGAGGTCTTCATCGTGGCTTTGTCAACCGTCACAACCCCGCTTTTGGCGGTTTGCAGGTCGGGAGTGGTCTGGGAAAGCAGCGGGCTGGGGCTTTGGCCGATGGCGATGACGACCACGTCGGCTTCGATGTGGAAGTTGGAGCCGTCGATCTGCACCGGGCGGCGGCGACCGGAAGCGTCCGGTTCGCCCAATTCGTTGCGCAGGCATTCCAGCGAGGCCACGCGCCAGTTTTGCCCGTGGAACGCCACCGGGGTGGTGAGCAGGTGGAATTGCACACCTTCCTGCTCGGCGTGCTCGACTTCTTCGACGCGCGCGGGCAGTTCGGCCCTGGAGCGCCGGTAGACGATCATGGATTCGGTCGCGCCCAGGCGCAGGGCCGTGCGCGCCGAGTCCATGGCGGTGTTGCCGCCGCCGATGGTGATGACGCGCTTGCCGCGCGCAATGGGGGTGTCGTATTCGGGACGGTAGGCTTTCATCAGGTTGGCGCGCGTCAGGTATTCGTTGGCCGAGTAAATGCCGCCCAGGTTTTCACCGGGAATGCCCAGGAACCAGGGCAGGCCCGCCCCGCTGCCCAGGAAAACCGCGTCGAATTCTTCCAGCAGTTCGTCAATGGTGGCGGCGCGCCCAACGATGAAGTCTTTTTCGATGGTGACGCCCAGGTTGCGCACGTAGTCCACTTCGCGGCGCACGATGTCTTTGGGCAGGCGGAATTCGGGAATGCCATAGACCAGCACCCCGCCGGGTTCGTGCAGGGCCTCGAAAACGGTTACGCCGTAGCCGAGTTTGGCCAGGTCGGCGGCCACCGTCAACCCCGCCGGGCCGGATCCGACCACCGCCACGTTTTTGCCTTTGGCGGACGGGCGCGGCGGCGAGGCAATCGGCCCTTGCAAGGCTTCCCAATCGGCGACGAAGCGCTCCAGTCGTCCGATTGCCACCGGTTCAAATTTTTTGCACAGTGTACACACGCCCTCGCACTGGTTTTCCTGTGGGCAGACGCGCCCGGTGACGGCCGGCAGGGCGTTGGCTTCTTTGATGGTATTGACTGCGTCCTGGAAGTTGCCCTGGGCAATCTGTTCGATGAAACGCGGGATGTTGATTTTGACCGGGCAGCCGTCGATGCAGAAGGGATGGGCGCAGTCGATGCAGCGCCGGGCTTCGGCCATGGCCTCTTCGGGGGTATAGCCGTAGGTCACTTCTTTGTAGTTGTGGCGGCGTTCCTCGGGCGGCGGTTCTGCCATGGGCGTGCGGTGGGGAATGATAATTTTCTTGGGCATGGATAAAAAGCCTTCTGTCCGCAGATTTACCCTTACAGGCACGATGTCTGTGGATGACTAATAATTGGGGTTGTTTTCGAGTGTCTGGGTGGTAATACCCAGGTTGCAGATGTGGTCTTTCATGCGTTGCGCGGCTTGGCGCTCGTCGTCGCGGTAGAAGGACAGGCGCGCAAGCATCAGGTCCCAGTCCACCAGATGGCCGTCGAACTCCGGGCCGTCCATGCAGACGAACCTGGCCCCGCCGTCGTATCCCACGCGGCAGCCGCCGCACATGCCGGTCCCGTCGATCATGATCGTGTTCAGGCTGACGATGGTCGGCGCGCCGTAGGGACGGGTGGTTTCGGCGGCGAATTTCATCATAATGGTGGGACCGATGGCCCAGATGCGCGCCACGTCCTTTTGCGCATCCAGGATTTCTTTTAGCGGAACCGTTACCAGCGCTTTGCGCCCCGCCGAGCCGTCATCGGTGCAGACGATCAGTTCGTCCGAGAATTCGCGGATGCGCTCTTCCCAGAACAGCAGGGACTTGTTGCGCGCGCCGATAATGGAGATGACCTGGTTGCCGGCCTGTTTCAGCGCGCGGGCGATGGGGAAGATGGGCGCGATTCCCACCCCGCCGCCGACCACCACCACCTTGCCATAGTTCTTGATTTCGGTGGGGTGCCCCATAGGCCCGACCACGTTTTCGATGCCGTCGCCCACCCGGAGTTGGCCCATTTCCATGGTGGATTTGCCGACTTCCTGGACGATTAGCGTGATGCTGCCGTTTTCGCGGGAGAAATCCGCGATGGTGAGCGGCACGCGTTCGCCGGTCTCGTTCAGACGGATGATCACAAACTGTCCCGGTTGGGCTTTTTTTGCCACGCGTGGGGCCTCGATTTCGTAGAGCTTGACTACGTCGCTGAGGGATTGTTTACGTAGGATTTTGTGCATGATGTTTTCCTGTATGGCCTTTTCATACCAACAATGTCTTATTATAAACCAGCCTTGCCCTTTATGTATCATCTCAATTGTCACTTTGAGACAGGGTAGGATGTCATGGATTGCAATATCCTATAGGCATCATGCTACGCCGCCTGGACGTGAACGTCCGGGCTATGTTACGAAGCCCGCTGAAGCGGGCTGGAACCGTTTTTCCCTGGCACCGCCCGCCAGGGCAGGTGTAGCCGTCTTCAGACGGTATAGCAAATTTAGCCCCAATACTGTTTAGTTAAGCGAATGACCATGATAGCCTTTTCTGTGAAACAGTCC
>JBARBA010000082.1:0-7812 GCA_049792555.1 Anaerolineales bacterium | reverse complement strand
AGCATTGTCGGTAAGTCAGGCAGCGGCAAGACCACCCTGCTAAACATGATTACCGGTATCGACCGGCCTACCAGCGGCGAAGTGTGGATCAACAACACCGCCCTGCACAAAATGAGCGAGGGCCAGTTGTCGCACTGGCGCGGGCGCAACCTGGGGATCGTCTTCCAGTTCTTCCAGCTTTTGCCAACGCTTTCGGTGATCGAGAATATTATGTTGGCAATGGATTTCTGTGGCAAGTATCCATACCGGCAGCGCAAGGAGCGCGCTCTGCACCTGCTCGATCTGGTGGAGTTGGCGGAACATGCCCACAAACTTCCGCTGGCGCTTTCGGGCGGTCAACAGCAGCGCGTAGCGATCTCGCGGGCGCTGGCCAATGACCCGCCTGTGCTGGTGGCCGATGAGCCGACCGGCAACCTCGACTCAAAGACTGCCGCATCAGTCTTTGAATTGTTTCGCAAGCTGGCAGCGCAGGGCAAGTCGGTGGTGATTGTCACGCACGATAGCAGCCTGGCCAGCCAGACGAATCGCACCACCGTCATCGCAGACGGCGAAATTGTGGATGATACCTACGCCAAGGGCCAGTCACCGATCTTGCATGAACGTAGCACGACTGTCATCGGAGATTGATATTGACTACAATCTGGCGAAAAGTCCTGGCCGATTTTTGGAGCAATAAAACCCGCACCTTCCTAATGGTATTGACAATCACCCTGGGGGTTTTTTCGGTAGGTTTTGTAGGCAATCTTGGAGCAATGTTGAACCGCGACATGGATGCCGATTTCAACTCGTCTAATCCTGCGCACGCCAAAATCTACGTCAGCGGCCTCGATGAGGAGTGGGTGCGGGCTTTGCGAAAAGTTCCAGGGGTGAAAGATACCGAGGGGCGCACTCAGGTCATCGCGCAACTGGTCAAACCCAATGGGGAGAAAACTCCAATCCAGTTCGAAGCGCCCAAATCGTTCGATGCAATACGGCTTAATTTGCTCAAACCGGTCAATTTGCCCAATGGGAACCTGCCTATACCAGATTGGAAGGAAGTCGTTTTTGATAATTCCGCTGCGGTGTTGGGTTACAAAGCTGGCGATATTGTCGAAGTCGAACTGGCAAATGGCGATACACGTAAGCTTACCTTTAAAGCATATGTCCACGATGTGAATTCGCTTTCTTACGGGCTGACCGGCGCCGTCGCAGCTTATGTGACTTCCAACACGATCCTGTGGCTGGGCGGCCCAAAGGATTACAACGAAATGCTATTCAGCGTTTCAGAAAACGAAACTGACACCCAACACGTCACCGATATAGCTCACACCATTACCAACCGTTTCGAGAAAAGTAATGAGATCAGCAACTGGCAAATTTCCGTGTCCAGTCCCGGCCATCATTTTGCCTGGCCAACAGCGCAAGGTGTTATTTTCATTCTATCTGCTCTGGGATGGATGACTGTTGCGTTGAGCGTTTTTTTGATCGTCAACACCATCGTAGCGCTTATGACGCAGCATGTTCGCCAAATTGGCATTATGAGAGCCATTGGCGGCAGTACCTGGCAAATTTTCTCAATGTATCTTTCGTTAGTGCTGATTTTCGGTGTGTTGGCGTTAATTATTTCAATCCCATTTGCCAATTGGGCTGCTTACCAAATCTGTATTTTCCTGGCTGGTTTGATGAATTACAATATCGGCCCGATGACCTATCATGCTGGCACAGTGATAACACAAATCATCGTGGCCTTCTTGGTGCCGGTGGCGGCGGCGCTGGCTCCCTTATTGAATGGTCTGCGTGTCTCGGTGCGTGAAGCGTTAACCAATTATGGTATTGGTAATGTTCCCATGAAAGAAACGCAGGAAAAAGTCCACCTGGATTTTTTCCCCCGCCCCGTATTGGTTTCATTGCGTAATGCGGTACGCAAAAAGGCGCGTTTGGTCTTAACGCTCTGCGTTCTGGTGATCGGTGGCGCGATTTTCATTGCTGTCTTGAATCTATGGGGGACTTTCGACCAGGTTACACGAGATATACAAGGTTATTTCCTGGCCGATATTAACTTCGTTTTCACCGGTTCGCATTATCTGGACGATGTCAAATCCATTGTTATGAAAAACCCTGGTGTGGTCGGTGTTGAAGGTTGGACCTCTACCAGCGCGGAAGTTCTTTCAGCGGATGGGAAAACATCCAACGAAGTTTCGTTCGTAGCCCCGCCCTCTAATTCGACTCTTATCAAGCCACTTATGACAGGCGGGCGCTGGTTAACTCCGCTCGATAAAAACGCAGTCGTGATTGGCAATCACCTGTTAAAAATTCGCCCTGATTTGAAGGTCGGTGATTGGATTACGATCAAGATTCAGAATCAGGAAATGAAGTGGCAAATTGTTGGCACTTATCTATTGACCGGAAATATCAGCCCCCCTTCGATTTATACCAATTACGAATACTTGAGCCAGGTAATGCATCAGGTCGGCAAAGTCTCTTCGCTGCGTCTGATCACTTCTCAGCATGATGTCAATACGCAAAAATCCATCTCCAGCCAACTCGAAGAAGCCTTTCGCCATAAGAACATCCCGGTAGACAGTATCCAGCAGGGCGCTGTTTGGTTGGCCCAACAAAAGAGTTCAACGGATGTGCTGATCTACTTTATGCTGGTGATGGCGATCTTGATCGCATTTGTAGGCGGCTTAGGCTTGACGGGTATGATGAGCATTAATGTTATGGAACGCACCCGCGAGATCGGTGTGATGCGCGCCATCGGCGCGGCTGATATGGATATTCAAATGATTGTGGTTGCAGAAGGGCTAATTGTAGGAGTGGTGAGCTGGCTTTTGGCAGTTCTGTTTTCGATCCCGATTACATACTTGTTAAATTACGGCGTGGGCATGGCAATTGTTCAGGAACCTCTCTCAGCGACGTTCAATTGGAGCGGTTCCTTGATCTGGCTGATAGGCATCTTGCTGATTGCTGCATTGGCAAGCGCCGTCCCGGCTTGGCGCGCATCACGTTTGACGGTGCGCGATACATTGGTATATGAATAAAAAGGTGACTGCTCAGGCTCTTGCCCGTTATGGCTCACACCTGCCCTGGCGGGCGGTGCCAGGGAATAGAACGCGGATGACGCTGATACCCTACGGATACGATGTCAGACGGATTTACACAGATTCTTTTTGGATTTACCCCACTACACTATGTTCCGGGGGCTTCCCGCGAAAATCAGCTTAATCCGTCAAATCCGTGTTCTATTTTTTGACGGGTGAGCAGTTACAAAATAAGCAGCTATCCTGTGTTTTACTACAAAATTCATCTTACAGACCTCACATTTTCAAAAGGCGATCATCATGAAAAATGCTACCGGCAATCCCATGTTGCGTGTGTTTTCAATCCGTAACTTTTGTTTGTTATGGTTTGGAAGTTCTATTTCGATACTTGGTTCACAGTTTTCCTTGATCGCCTTACCCTGGCTGGTATTGCAGCTTACGGGCGACCCGCTTGCGCTTGGAATTGTTTTGGCGCTCGGAGGCATCCCACGCGCACTATTCATGCTCGTGGGTGGGGCAATCGTTGACCGTTTTTCGCCGCGCATCACCCTTTTAATTTGTGATTGGGTTAATTTTGTAATGACCGGTTTAATTGCCGCGCTCGTTTTTACAGGTTTTATGCAAGTTTGGATGATCTATATCTTTAGCCTGATTACTGGCTTGGTATCAGGATTTGTTATCCCGGCATCCAATAGCATTGTTCCGTTTCTGGTAGCGGAAGAAGATTTGCAGGCCGGGAATTCGATCTCAGCAGGATCGTCACAATTGGCACAGCTTATTGGCCCTGCCCTGGCCGGCATCATCATCGGAGCTTATTCCCAATCTACATTCGGTATTGTGATTGCCTTTTTGTTGGATTCTTTGACCTTTGTTGTTTCAGCGGTTGCGCTGATGATGATGCACACCGGCCACAAACAAATCTCAGATGCTGCCAAACCGCGAGAAACGATCTGGGCTTCGATCCGGCTTGCCTTTGCCTACTTATGGGAACATACAGGCTTGAAATTTATGTTCATCGTAATGGCGCTCGCCAATTTTTTGTTTGTGGGACCGCTACTCGTTGGAATCCCGGTGTTAGCAGATCAGCGCTTACCGGAAGGCGCGCGAGCTTTCGGTTTTCTCATGTCGGCTTATGCAGGCGGAAACCTGGCGGGGTTTATTCTTGGCGGGGTTCTACCTAAACCCAGTGGACGTGGTTTGAGCATTTTTGTTGTCAGCTTGTTGGCAGCCTTCGGTGTGGTATTGGTCAATTTGGGTTGGATCACACTTACCTGGGTAGATTTTTTGTTGATATTGGCGCTGGGTATAGGGAATGGTTATATCAGCCTCATTATATTTACGTGGATGCAACAGCGCACCCCACGGGAAATGCTTGGGCGAATAATGAGTATCGTGATGCTTGCGAGCATGGGCCTGGTGCCGCTTTCACAAGCGATTTCCGGGGCAATCATCCGTTGGAGCTTATCCGGGCTATTTGCGATAAGCGGTGGGTTGATGCTGCTAGCAGCATGTTGGGCAGCTCTCCAGCCTGCACTCAGATTGTTAAGTAGTGAAATGGTTGACAATAAAGAATTGCAAAAACAGAATACTGCATAAAAACACAAACTTTTTGGTGCATCGCCCCAACGAAAGTGACCTATCACTCGCAACATAGCAGGCGAGCCATCCTCTAAGGCCAGTTTTACATCTAACATCAGGGAGGTTGTTTCAGCGTGGGTGTGATGCAAGCAATCAGCCTGAACAGGCAATCGCAATTTTTTATATTTTATTAATAATGCGAGGTGCTCAAAATGAATGGACAGCCGATTTTTTCTCTGGATAAACACAACACACTTATCGATATCCTCCTCGAAAAAATATCTTATCAACCAAATAAAATTATCTATACCTTTCTCTCGGATGGCGAAACTGAGGATAGCAGCCTGACTTACGGAGAACTGGACAGGCGGGCGCGGGCAATCGCCGTTTTGCTCAAAAAGAATCTTCACCGACCCGGGGAACGGGTTTTGTTGCTCTACCCGCCAGGGCTGGAATATGTCAGCGCTTTTTGGGGCTGTTTATACGCTGGGATGGTTGCGGTACCTTGCTACCCACCGCGACTCAACCGGCCTGATCCGCGCTTGCAAGCGATTGCGCAAGATGCCCAGGCGCGGGTTGCGCTGACAACGCCCCAAATTTCGGCGAGCATCGAACAACGATTGGCAAACACACCTGAGTTGGCTTCCATACGCTGGTTGACCACACAGGATTTGGACATAACGCAGGCAGAGCAGTGGCAGTCTCCCCAATCAACTGGCGACACGCTGGCTTTCCTTCAATATACTTCCGGCTCCACCGCGCAACCCAAGGGGGTCATGGTCAGCCACGGCAACCTTATCAATAACCTAAAAAAACTCGATCACCTTATGGGAATAAACCATCAAACGCAGGGGGTCGTCTGGTTGCCACCTTACCATGACATGGGGCTAATCGGTGGCCTGCTTGAGATGTTTTACTATGACATTCCCACTGCCCTTATGCCGCCAACAGCTTTTTTGCAAAAACCGGCGCGCTGGCTGCAAGCGATTTCCCGGTACCGTGGCACGGTCAGCGGCGGGCCAAATTTTGCGTATGAGTTCTGCGCTCAGAAGATAACGGATGAGCAAAAAAAAGGCCTCGACTTGAGCAGTTGGGAAGTGGCCTATTGCGGCGCCGAGCCGATCCGAAAAGAAACGCTGGAACGGTTTGCAAAGACGTTTGAGCCATATGGTTTTCGGCGCGAAGCTCTTTACGCCGGTTATGGGCTGGCCGAAGCCACGCTCATCGTCACTGGCAGCGCACAACGCAGATGGCCCATCATCCGCTCTTTTTCGGGCGATGAACTGACCCGAAATCGCGCTGTCCTTGCAAGCCCGGAAGAACCCAATCCCAGAGAACTCGTCTCCAGCGGTTCACCTGCCCCGGGTGATGTTTTGCTGATCGTTGATCCGCAAACCTTTCAGCCTTGCCCGGATAACCAGGTGGGCGAACTCTGGTTGGCGGGGCCAAGCATTGCGCGTGGTTACTGGAATCGTCTCGACGAAACCGCCCAAACTTTTGACGCGCACCTGGCAGGCAGCGGCGAAGGCCCCTTCATGCGCACCGGGGATTTGGGTTTCATCTATGATGGGGATGTCTATATTACCGGGCGCGTCAAAGATTTGATTATCATCCGTGGACGCAACCATTATCCACAGGATATCGAATTGACGGTTGAAAACAGTCACCCCGCTATCGTTCCCAACAGCGGCGCAGCATTTTCAATGGACGCCGAAGGGGAAGAAAGGCTGGTGATTGTTCAAGAAGTCGACCGTCACGCCAAAGCCGAAGAGTTCCCCAATATAATTGCTGCCATTCGTCAAGCTGTAGTGGAACAACATGAGCTACAGACCTATGCGGTGGTTTTGATCCGCATGGGCTGCATTCCGAAGACATCCAGCGGCAAAATTCAGCGCCGCGCCTGCAAGGCCCAATACCTGGATAACAGCCTGACCATCCTTGCCAGCAGCGCGCTCGAAACCGAAACCCTGTCAAAACAACCTGAAAGTCAACCTGAAATAATCGGTGAAAGGCTGGCCGCTCTCAGTAACCCGTCGGCACGTCAGACTTTTCTGGTAACTTACCTGCAAGAACTGGCGGCGCGTGTTTTGCGCATCCCTGCGGCGCAGATCGATCCGCATCAGCCGCTCAATACCTTCGGCATCGACTCGATGATGGCGGTTGAACTGGCATACATCATTGAGAAGGACTTGCAAATTTCTCTGCCGATGGAAGATTTTCTTCAGGGCATCAACGTCAGCGAAATGACGGCGCGCATTCTGGAGATGAACCCGCAGGAGCAAAACCGCATCACTCCGGCGACAGAATATCTGCCGGAGTACCCGCTTTCGCACGGGCAGCGGGCGCTTTGGTTTATCCATCAAATGGCCCCCGATAGTGCGGCGTACAATGTTTTCGGCGCGGCTCGCATCCATCAACAATTGGATGTCCCTGCTTTGCAACAGGCCTTCCAGGCACTCATCGCGCGACATCCTGCTCTCAGGACGACGTTTTATCTTCAGGGGGATGAACCTGCCCAACGGGTTGCGCCCCAGCTTACATTTGCCATCGAAACGAAAACAATCACCAGGTGGAACGATTCCCAGTTAGACGATTTCCTGCTCAAAGAAACCCGGCATCCTTTCGACCTGGAGCGCGGCCCCCTGATGCGGGTCTCGTTGCTCAGCCGTTCGGATGATGAGCACATTCTGCTCTTGGTGGTGCATCATATTATTGTGGATTTCTGGTCGCTGGCAATTTTTGTAGACGAACTGGGACGGCTTTATGCAGCGACAGCGGCGCGAACGCTCCTGGAACTAACCCCATTACCATTGCAGTACAGCGACTATGTGCGTTGGCAGACCGAAATGCTGGCCGGGGCCGACGGGGCGCACTTGCTGGCCTACTGGCAGCAAAAGCTATCTGGCGACCTGCCCACTCTGGACCTGCCAACCGATTGTCCGCGCTCTGCAACCCAGACGTATCACGGTGGCTCGCAATCGCTTAAAGTGAGCGCCGACCTGAGCCGAAAGATCAAAGACCTGAGCCAACAGCACGGGGCGACACTCTATATGACCTTGTTGGCGGCCTTCCAGGTTTTGCTGCACCGCTACACCGGCCAGGAGGACATCCTGGTAGGTTCGCCAACCGCCGGGCGCAGCCATGCAGAATTGGCGGGGTTGATGGGCTACTTCGTCAACCCGGTCGTGTTGCGCGCCGACATCTCTAAAAATCC
>JBARBA010000081.1:0-4461 GCA_049792555.1 Anaerolineales bacterium | reverse complement strand
TTTGCGCAAGTTCGGCCGGGTTTACCTTCGGCTTCGCTTTCTGCTCTATTTTTTGGTCTGTTTTCACCGGCGGTGGGCCAGCTTTTCCTGCGCTCTCACTTGATGCGCCAGATTTAGCTTGTTCGATCTCTTGCATCATCTGTTTCAATACATCGCCGCCATCATTGCCCGCCTGTTTCTCTTCGGCTTTAGCTTGGATAACTGTCGAAGCGCCACGCATTCCGGGTTGGGTATCTTTTTGACCTTTCTCCGAATCACGTTGCACCCCGGGTTCGCTGGCAGCGGCCCCACCCTGCTGCACCACATGCGTCAACTCATGCCCCAAAAGGCGGCGGCCCTCGGTCGTGCCCGGCTGGAATTCCCCACTATTAAACGCCACGTGCGGCCCCACCGTATAGGCGCGCGCGTTGAGTTCTTTGGATGTTTCTGTGGCGGTACTGTCGGTATGGACGCGCACGTTGCTCAAGTCCACGCCCATGCGCGGCTCGAAAAACTCGCGCTCAGAATCGGGCAGCGGTTTGCCGCCCTGCTGCATGCCCTCGATGCGCGACTGCACGTCGTCGCTGACGGTGCCGCCGCCGATGCCATCCGCCGATCTTTGGACGGGCGCGCGCTGCAGGTAACGGTTTAAAATCGCCGGGCGCTTGTCATTGGGATTGCTATTGCCGTTGGGAGTGCTATTTCCACCTTCGTCGGGCGGCGGAGGCGTCGCCAGGGCAGGCATTTTCATCACCTGCTCGGCCACCTGGTCGGCTTCGATCTCCTGCTGGTCGCCGGGTTCGCTAACCGTCAGCTTGGCCTGCGGAACGCCGCGCGAAAGCACGCCATGAGAACGGGCAGGCTGGAGGACCGCCGGCTTGACCGGCGCAGCCGCTTTTGCGACCATGGGTTTGGGCTTGGCGACAGGTTCTACAACCGCTTTGGCTTTGGGCGCCGCTTCGACCTTCGGGGCGACCTTCGGCGGCTCTGCTTTGGGAGCCGGTTTCGCCGGCTGCGGGCCGGCCTTGCCTGCGGCCTCACCCGTCAAACCGGGTTTGGCAAGACCAAGGACGCCCGCCCGCGTCCCGCGCATGGCTTCGAGCGCCGCAAGGGGGTCGGCAGCCAGGGATTTGGCTTGTAGTTTTTCGTCTTCTTCTTCCCCCGCGCGCCGGATGCCCGTCAGCCCATTGTGCTGAATCAAATCGGTCACGGCGCGGTTGCCAGAGATGCGCTGCAATTTCAAAATCGTCTCAGGCCGGGCCGCCTGGGGGTTCTCCAGCGCAGCCGTCAAGCTCTGGGACGAAACCGCCTGCTCCATCCCGGCGCTAACAGTCCCCGCCGGTTTAACAACCGGCGCGGTCTTCTTTGCCTGTTCGTTCTTGGTTTGCGATGGAGGTGTTGTCATAAGCGCTACCTGGCGGGCACGTCAAGACATCGGATTGTTGCTTCGAAATGATTCGATAACTGTTGCTACTCAGACCTCGTGCCGTTCAAGTGCGAATAGAACACGGATTAAGCGGGTTAGGCGGATTCGCACGGATTCTTCTAAGTTTTATCCGCGACATCGTGCCCGAAGGGTAAAATCAGCTCAATCCGCCGAATCCGCGTTCTATTTTCTTGCGGCCTGAGTAGTAACCGGGCAAGAATAATATAATGGTCATGGTTCAGCATCCGTCGCTTTTATGGTTGGGCGCCGGCGTATCGCCAAACATTGTCCACATAAGAGAGCGCTTGTTTGCAATCGCCCAACAAATGGTCGCCAACTGCTTTCAAGGTGAGCTTTTCACTATTTTGCGCGGATTCGATCAGCCCGGTTCCGATACAACCTGACCCGGAATGATAATTGGCAACCGTAATTTTCCACATCTCTTCATAAGATGAAACGTCGCCGGGAGTGGTATACATGGTGTTTTTTATCATTTGATTCACTTGCGCAGCGCTGGCAAACAGCATGGCCGCCAAAACATCAATTTCTGCGGGTGTGGAAACTTTCTCCCATACGATCCTGCGCAAGACAGCCCGGTACCCTTCGCCCAGGTAAAAATAACCGCCCGAACACATTTTTTTACCGTAGGCGGCAGAACACAAGGGTTGAAAATAGTCTTGATTCCAGTTCAACAGCATTTCGACGCCATTTTCCGTGATGCTTCCCAAGCCAATTTCGTAAGGGCTTTTTTGCGCAGGCCAAAACTGTGTTTCCTGGGCAATCATGGCTTTCAAAATTCGAGCCGGGACGTGATAGCGTAACGACGCATCATAGATTTGTGTGTTGTAACGATTTTGCCATTCCAAAACTGCTTTCGCCGCTTGCACTTCACCGCACGGAGTGGCATATCCGGTCGCATTGATGGCTCCATCAGAACAACTGCGCGCGTCCACCACGCCGGAAGAAATCAAATGTCCTGCCAAAGCGCCATACCGGTTGGTTGTATACAAGTAATCTGCGGTTAATGGTTGCTCAAGAACTGCCGGAAATGCAGCGCCTATCGGCGGAAACATTTCCCATAACACACTGCCACCGGGGGCGACATTAGCCCAGTCTGCCCCCAACATGGCAAAGTAATATTCTTCCTGATCGCTGCTCGTTTTGTAATTAACGTATTTTATCGTGTTGATCGGGCTTTGCTCTCCATTTTCAGAAAAAGCCCAGTACCTGAGCCATTCGCCCTGCTCTGACGTGCGCGGCAAATGGAGCGCAGCGCTATCGCCGCTAAAAACCTTACCCTGGTCGCCGACCTGAACCTGTATTTTGACAATTTTGGACTTATTCAAATGACCAATCGATTGGATTTCTATGCTGGGTTTTTGCTCACAAATTTGCCAGGGAGTGCATGCCACAGACACAATCTTTAATATCAACTCATCGGCCGGCGCGGTGGCAGACGGTGTGGGGGTCACCTGGGCAAATACCTTATTGTCAACGTGCGACCCTTGAGTTTCTCCTGGCATAGCCAGCGTAGCCAGCGCGGCCAGCGTAGCCAGTGCAACCGGCTGCGCCGGCGCAGAGGATGAAACCTGGGAATCGACAAGCTCCCCGCTTTTTTCGTAACGCACAGAAGGAGGGGGCAATCGATTTTCGTTTGCAGATACAAAAACATCCCTGCCTGCATCAGCGTTTCGAGATGGACTGGCTAACACCAACACGCCGGTGACCAACAACAAACGCACAGCCACTCCCTGTCCAAAAGAAAACCTTTTGGAAAAGAATCCTAAAACTGTGCGTAACAAGGTTTGCGGCATTCGGTTTGTCCATCAAACAACTCAAATATCATGCATTGGCCCTACGCTGCCCGCAGTAATGGAGCAGGTTCAAGCCCCATTCGTGCGAATCGCGAATGTCACTGCGCGAGCCTGCCGCGCCAGAAATGCGTCCGGCCCAGGCTAAACAATGGCCGGACGTCGAATAAATGGCAGCCGCCGAAACTTTGACATCGTTGCCACGGTTTCCATTGGGAACCCGCGCAAAGAGATAGGGCGCTTCCAGCAAGGGGTGCATTTCGCCCAAAGGTTTAACCACCTGTCCCAGGTTTGTCAACAGATCCAGGCAGGCAGAATCTGCCGAATCGTCCAGCGATTCCACTACCAGTGGGATACCGACGCTAATACAATGTTTGAGCGCATTCAGGGTGGACGCGTCCACTTTGAAGGCGCCGCTGCAGCCAATGTAAACCAGGTCGTATTCTGCCAGATTCTCCGAGAACGGTATATCGCCGGTTGCGATGACCTGATATTGTGAGGCATTCTGACAAGCTTTTGCCAGGCAATCCCAACCGCGTAGAATATCTTTGTTCTGGTGCCCCAGTTTACACACCGCCACACGAAGAATCTGCCGCGCTCCCACCTGGGTCGATTGTCGAAAGCGCAAATCGAGTTCGTTTTGGGCGGGACGAAACGGATTGGCTGCGTTTTGAATGACCTTTTTAGCGCGCACAATGGTGATTCGGGCCAGTTCCACCGCAGGGCGCTTTGGCAGGGCCGGGCGCGCAGCGATCACATACTCAGATTGCAGGTAACAAGGCTCGGTATTTTCTTCGCCAATTTCGCGTTCCCCATACCCCAACATCAGGTAAAGCACACCCTCGGCAGAGTTCCCGAAATCATAAGACACCGTTTCGGGAACAACAATAACATGACCGGTTTGGTCAATTGCAACACCAGGTGATATGAATACAACTTGTCCGGGTGGATCATTGGCAGTCACATCCAAGCCAGTAATGATTCCCGCGCCATGCAAAAAAGACGTATGAGCAAACAAGGCTTGTCGGTGCTCATCGTGAGCTTGCGCCCAAACGTCAGCAGTAATGGACATCCCATCATACGGCTTAATTTGTTTTCGCGGGAACTGGCTGGTGAAATTGTTCTCGGTCATGCTCGCTCCTCAAACTATATCGATTTGGTAAATACACATTCAAGATCAAAAAAGACGTGCGCCGGGATAAGCGCTCGAACAATGGCAGCTATTTTGCGCTGATACATTTCCGG
>JBARBA010000080.1:0-8999 GCA_049792555.1 Anaerolineales bacterium | reverse complement strand
GTTTGCATGTGACCCAGGTTATTCGGATGCGTCTGCCAATCCACTTTTTGGTCGATGAAGACGTTATCTTTGTAAATGGTCTGGATTTGGGCAATGGCTGTCTGAACTGTGGTGGTGTTTTTATTATAAAAGTCTGCGTAGTAAGTCTTGTAATAACCTTCCAACCCGGCAATGGCTTTCAGCCCGACATCCTGGGTTGGATACGCAATACTTAACATTTCCACACCCTTTTTGTGGATATCCGGAATAGTCGGGTCGATCATCTTGCGGGCCATGTAATCATCCATCGATGCGGCCGGCGTTAAGAAATTGTGCGAGACGCGGTTATGGCAAGTTATGCAGTCCATGGTGCGCAGTTTGCTGGGGTCCATTTTGGACGGGTCGAATCCTGACTGGACGTCGGTATATTCGGTGATCGTGCCGTCGTCGTTGTGAACGCGGACGTAGGGGATGGTCTGTCCAAGCGGGTCGGCTTCATAGTATTCAACCTGATTGACAATGTGCCAGTGGATGCCAAGTCCCTGTCCCTCGCGCTTGGCTCCACCGCCGGTCTTCAAGATCAGGTAGATGTTATAAGGCGTGCTGGTTGCATCATCCTTGAAATGTGTAATGGTTTCGAACTTGTCACCGATAAAAGCCTCAGGTTTGTGGCACTTTTCGCAAGTATCGCGGGCCGGGCGCAGGGCTTCGGCATAGATGGGATAGGTGTACAGGTTGAAGACCGTATCCCAGGTTTCTTTTATTCCCTGCGTTTTACGCATGAGTTGGTCGCCAACGAAAGCGCGGCCAATATGGCAATCTTCGCAGGTGACGTTGGCATGTGGGGATTTGAGATAGGTGGTATGTTCCGGCGGCATGGTATGGCAAACGGTTCCGCAGAAAGTTGGGGAGTTTGTGTAATCCCACGCATAGGTTCCGCCCGCCAGCAGGATGATACCCAACAAAATGACCACCCCAAGCGGCAGCAAAAACATCCAGCCCGGTGAACCGGCGGGGGGGATGAAAAAGCGCTTAACACGATCCTTGAGGCTCTTAATACGATCCTTGAAACTCATGGTTTATTCTCCTTTTGGCTTTTCTGCTGCTGCGCAGCACACGGTAAACCGCTAACTTTCAAGTCAATCTTTGCAGGGAAAAGGCATTTTCATTTGGATTACGCGGCACACTGATTAAGCTTATTTTAAGCCCGTTTCGGTTTTTTACAAAGCAACATTTGTCATAAATTCGATGTAAAAAGGCATATTCCACCTGACAAAAAAGGCGGACGCCGTGAAGCGTCCGCCTTTGTATTACAAGGTCTTACGAACAACAAGCTTACTTCAACGCTGCCAGCGCGGCGTCAAGCAAGGCATTGGCATAGTCCGCATTGTGGACGCCCAGGCTCTTGTCTTCTTTGACAAGGAGGTAGTTCCAGAGGGCGGCCGCTTGGGCCTCGGGGTACTCGCCAACAATAATATTGCCATCTTTATCGAGCAACTTCTTGGCTTGCAGGGCCGTTACGACTTTCGCAAGTTTACCGGTGATCGTGGTCTGCACGCCATTGACATCCAGACTCTTGGCATCGGCATGGCATTGCACGCAGGTGGCAACGTTAGGCACAAAGCTGTGGCTGGCGTTCGGGCCAGCGCCGCCGAGGTGGCAGGTCACGCAGGTATCTTTCACCGCAGTATAGTGGGCTGCGGGTTTGCCTGTAAGATCAGCGCCACCGACGCCGAGGATCAGCGCGGTCTCTGGGCCATGGTGACCGCCCCAGTGCGTGCTGTCAACCTTGACCTTGCCAGCCGTTGCGGCGGGGAAGGCAGTGCGCTGCTGGTGACAGTTGGCGCACAGGTTTCCCATACCGCCGTCGTAGGTAGCGCCCGACGCAATGAGTTTTACCGGTGCGACGGTCTTCAGCGACCAGTCAGAAGCGGTGTAGGTTGTGTGGATGTTGTGGCAAGCGCGGCAATCGATGCGGGTTGGATTCGGGTCTGCCGTCGTTGCTCCGGCTGTATTACTGGTGCCTGCTGCAATAAGGGTGCTGAAACCGTTGCCGGTATGGCAACCAACGCAAGCGGCTGAGGGAGACGCATGAGCGAAGGCAGCGCCACTCCCATGAACGGAGGTTGACCACGCAGTTAACTTGCCGGTAATCAGATTGGTGTTATTGTGGCATTGGGTGCAGGTCAAATCAGCAGTGGTAGCCGATTTGCCGTCCGCGCCAGCAGGGCCGGCAGGGCCGGCAGGACCGGAAGGCCCTGCAGGGCCGGCAGGGCCAGCCGGGCCGGGCTGGGGAGCGCAGGCGGTCAGAAGGACGGCAGCCAAAATCAGCGCGCCTAGTAAAACGAGGATCTTCTTTTTGGACATGTTCATTTCTCCTTATACGGTGGATGTTTCTTTTTGAATAAAGTGAATTATATTCTCAGGGATACAGGCGCCTCCTTATGAATTTAAAGAGGGAGCACTCAAATGTTGTTGTCAAATGGCCCCAAGCCCACGCCAGATTGCAGTGTGATGCAAAGATATGGGAAAAACGCTACTTGACTGCCGTAGCGTCAGGCCATTTGATGGCTAATTTTTAAACAACGTTTGGGCACACCCAATTTGGATAAACATGTCGATAATTGACAATTATTGTTAATATAACATTAATTGTCAGTTTTGCTCCATATCAATACTCACAAAAATGATAATGACAAATGTAATAAAACATATACGCTTTACATGAGCGGTTAAATTATATATGCATCCGCTTTGCCAGTGCAAAGTATCTTTGTGTTATCTCAGTATTTTGGGAAAATTGCTGTTACAAGGTGGTTTCAACCACCGATTATTGAGGCGATACGTATCTTTCATAAAACAAGGCTCACCCCCGGCAATCCATTGGGGCGTGGGCTTTTCTTTTGGGGCAAACGCCCCATCCTTTGGGTTGGAAAGATCGGGCGCAGGCCGAATTTACTTCCCATGCCCGTTTGATGTACACTAAAAGTGGACATAGCGTCAACTAAAAGGAGACTCGTATGACAGCCATGATCGCAACGCTCACCCTGTTCATCGTTCGCATCGTCATTCCCCTGCTGATCATCCTCAGCATCGGGGAAGTCATCAGCCGCCGCGCCGCGAAACTCCAGTTAGGCTAACCAGGAGAAATCTTATGAATGAATTCTATGCCTTGATCGCCGGTTTGCTGTTGCGCATCGGAATCCCGATCTTGTTTACCGGCGGGCTGGTCTACCTGCTCAATCAGTTGGACGCGCGCTGGCAGAAGGAAGCCATGCAACAGCAGCAAAAAAGCCCCGTCCTCGAAACCGGCCAGAAACCCTGCTGGGAACAGAAAGGCTGTTTCCCCGATCAAATGGCTGCCTGCCCCGCAGCGAAATCCGCCGAACCTTGCTGGCAGATCCAGCGCCAAAGCAACGGTTACCTGCCCCAAAAATGCCTCGACTGCCAGGTTTTTCGTAACGCGCCGATCCCCGCAGCAGTGCAGAACTAACCTCGCAAGGAGAACACAACCATGACCCGTTTCGAACGATTTGGAATTGCCCTGATCCTTGCCCTGGTTTTTGCCGGGGCCACGCTGTTGATTGCCCAGGCCCGGGGAACATCGGCAGCTTCGTCCGCGCCCGGCGCAGCCGAAGCGACACCCACCGCCACGCCCACCGCCGAGGGCTTATCCACAACCGGCCACGCCAGTAACTGCGTGACCTGCCATAAAGATATAGACACCTCCTGGCAGGCCGGCCCGCACGGTCAGGCCCGCATCTCAAGCACCTTCCAGAAGGAATGGCAAGCCCAGGGCCAGCCCGGAGCCTGCCTGGTCTGTCATACCACCGGTTACGATCCGGGCACCGGTCAATGGAAAGAAGACGGCGTGGCTTGCGAGGCATGCCACAGTCCGGTCCCGAGCAATCACCCGATGGACAAGATGCCGATCGACACGTCGCCCAACCTGTGCGGAAAGTGTCATGGCGATCCCAGTTTTGGCGACACCAACTGGCAGGCGAGCACCCATTACCAGCGCGGCATGACCTGCACGGTATGCCACGATCCGCACTCGGCAGGCATGAAAACCGCGCCAGGCGTCACTGTTGCGCCAGCCGACGCATCGGACTTGTGCATTAACTGTCACAAAGACGCCATGAAAAACTTCCCAACGTCGAAACATGCCCAGGCCGGCGTCACCTGCGTCAACTGTCACCTGGGCTTCAACGCAAAAGACAAGACTTTCGAAACCGCTCACAAAGCCCCCGATCATGACTTCCTGCCCTCGCTGGATACGTGCAACAAGTGCCATGCCGACCAGATGCATGCTCCCGGCGGGGCCATGGCTGCGGCTGCCATTAAAGTCGAACAACTCGGCGGAACGCCGACGCCCGAACCCACCCCGGTAGCGACGGCCATCCCGCCCGTGTCATCCGAGCCGACCCCCGTCAGCCCGCTTGGCTTCGCCGGGATTGCCGGCCTGCTTGGCCTGGCAGGCGGCATGGTGTTGGCTCCCTGGCTGGAACGCGCTTACCGTCATTATGTGGAAGGAAGGCAGAAATGAACAAAAAAATTTCGCGGCGCGACCTGCTCAAGCTGGCCGGAGTCGCCGCCGTAACCGTTGTCGGATTGCAAGTGGCGAGCAAAGCCACCGCATCGGAACCCGCTCCCAGCGGCAAACGCGCATGGGCCATGGTCATCGACCAGGAAAAATGCACCGGCTGCGGTTACTGCATTATGGCCTGTCGCGCGCACAACGACGTCTCGCCGGAGATCACCTGGAACCCCGTGTTGGAAGCGGGCAAGGTGGGAGAGAAGCAAGTCTACCTGTCGCGCCCCTGTATGCAGTGCGCCAAAGCCCCCTGCGTGGATGTTTGCCCGGTGGCCGCCAGCCATTACCGCTCGGACGGCATCGTGATGATGGATTACGACCGCTGCATTGGCTGCCGTTATTGCGAGGTGGCCTGCCCTTACGGCGCGCGCTCCTTTAACTGGAAGGCCTTCGAAGGGCCGAACCCGGCCGTGCCCCAATGGGGCGAGCCTGAAGTGGCCCGCCGCCCGCGCGGCGTGCCCGAAAAGTGCGCCTTCTGTTACCAGCGCATCGACCGCGGCCTGGCGCTTGGCTTGACCCCCGGAGTCGACCCGGATGCCACGCCCGCCTGCGTGGTGGTCTGTCCGGTGGGCGCGCGCACCTTCGGCGACTTGAAAGACCCGGATTCACCCGTCAGCAAAGTGCTGCGCGAGAATCCCAACTTCCGCCTGCGCGAAGACCTGGGCACCGGCCCGCGCGTTTATTACTTGCCTGCGACTGCGAAGGTGTAATATGTTGAAAATGATCCGATCCTTTTTTGCGTCAGCGTGGGGCAGGTGGCTCACGTTTTTGAGCCTGTTCCTCTTCATGGGACTGGTTGCCGGTCTGGTTGTTTTCTGGAAGGGCCTTTCGGTAACCAACCTGACCGACCTGGTCCCCTGGGGGCTGTGGATTACGATTGACCTGTCGTCCATCGCCATGGCCGGCGGGGCGTTTTTCCTGTGCGCGGGCGTCTACTTGTTCGGGCTGAAACAGTACGAGCCGGTGGCCCGCACCGCCACCTTCGTCGGCCTGACCGGTTACACCATGGCCATGCTGGCCCTGCTACTCGACATTGGCCGCCCCGATCGCTTCTGGCACGCGCTGATCTACTGGAACCAGCACTCCCTGCTCTGGGAAGTGACCATGTGCGTGATGCTTTACTTGAGCGTGTTGGTGTTGGAAGTGCTGCCCATCGTCGCTTCGTTCGCGTGGCTGCGCGGGCGCTTCCCCAAGCTTGCCGAAAAGCTGGCGCACCTCCACCATTACGCGCCCGTCCTGGCAGTTGTCGGACTATGCCTTTCGATGCTGCACCAGTCCTCGTTGGGCGCGGTCTACGGGGTGCTCAAGGCCCGCCCGTTCTGGTACCGGCCCGATATTGCCGTGCTGTTCATCGTCTCGGCAGTGGCGGGGGGCATGTCGCTGACCGTTTTTGCGTCCATGCTCTCGGCGCGGCTGACCAGGCGCGCCTTCGTCAAAGATGAACTGCTCGAACGCCTGGCCTATTTCATTGGCTGGATGATGGTCGGCTACCTGTACTTCCGCTTCTGGGACGCGTTCTCGATGACCTACACTTACCAGGCGGGCCGCACCGAGGGCCTGAACATTATGACCGGCGGCGTGCTTTCGTTCAACTTTTGGTTCGGCGAGATTTTGTTGGGGGCGGTCGCGCCGATCATCCTGCTGCTCTATAAGAAGACGCGCCTGAATCCGGCGCTGCGGATGCTGGCGCTGCTGCTGATCGTAGGCGGGGTGGTGGCCTATCGCTGGGACACCAATCTCTCCGGCCTGCTGGTGCTGGTGTCGTACCTGCCAGGACCGCTGACCGTCAGCTACACCATGTACCGCCCGTCGCCGGTGGAGTGGCTGGCCGGGCTGGGGATTATTGCCTACGGGCTGACGTTTTTCTCGCTGGGTGTGCGTTACCTGCGCGTGGTGGACCACAGCCTCGGCGAAACGGAACACGAACCCGCCGCCGCACTACCCGAAGGACACGGCCTCCCGGCCTGAGCGTTGGCGAGGGAACGACAGAAAAGACGCCCCTGACCGGGTGTCTTTTTTTGTCGCGGGGCATGGCTGCCAGCATTGGCGATGCCCGTCTTTCGAGTAGGCGGCGGCGCTGTTCCGCCGCCGCACACTGCGCCGCACTGCGTTCGATGCAGTGCAGGCGTCGAAACCACCTTACAACAACAAATTCCCCCCAATATTGAGAGGATACGAAACATCGCTAAAAAACCTGCCAGCCTTGAAAGCACCTGATCGCTTTCCGTTGAAATTCACATACATCAGGTTTATGGTTGAAAAGAGAGCCGCTCAGGTGAAGTCTTGAGCGGCTCTCTTTTTTTCTAGTGGCGCGACCGGGAAAGCGGCGCACATATTGCGGTGGTTTTACTTATTACTGAGAATCCAACTGCAAAATATTTTTTAAAAATAGAAGTTTTAACACTTTTTCCAAATCGAAATTTTCATCAATGCGTAAGCGAACAGGGATAGATTGCCCTTTTCCCCTGCGTATTTAATCCAATTCAGTTTTTCCGTTAAGGTGAAAAGGTGCTTTTTCAGGATGTTTTTCAAGATAGACGACCTGCGCTATCCTTTTTAGCTGCCCCAATGGGATTGTCCCAAGTATCTCTGAACCGGCAGCAACAGAAAAAGCATTCATGATTTTTTACCTGACTTTTTGCCAGAATTAAATTTTACGAGCTTCTGCCAATCAATCTCGTTGGTTGGGGTATAAAAATCTTGTCCAAATTCAGCGGTAAAAGTATTAATAATGCGGGCATAGGCTTTGACGAATTCTTCATTTCGTTCCTTTGCGCGATGGCCTAATGGCTCGATAATTTCGACGTAAAGATTTTCTTCCCCAGAAATAAATTCCCAAAATTCCTGACCGCACAGTTTGAAATAATCACCTTTGTCGGGTTTGCTGCTACGACCGTAACAACAACCATTGATGGCAATGACTTCGCGAGTGCCGCCACTTGTTCCGAGAATTCTTTTGGCTTTTTTGAAATCATCTCGCACTTTGCTTATTTGCCTGCTGTCGCCCCAGTTCGGACCAGATTTGATAGAAACAATGTAAAGTTTTCCTTCTTTTTGGAATTCCAAATCAATACCTTCGGCTGATGATTTTCTACCATCATATACCGTGCCACACACAAAAAGGGCCAACTTTTCCAAAAACTCGCCGAAAATGGTTTCTTCTTGTGATGACAGATGCGCATCCAACAAAGTTTTAACCAGTTCTGGGCCAGTCAAAATATTTTTGGCTTTAAACAAATACGGATTCTTTCGACCGAGAATCTTTTTCAGCTTCAACGCTTCAAAGTTTTCCAAACGTCGCTTATGAAAATCACCAATATTCGTTTCCACAAAACCAACAACATCATCCAGGTTTAGAGACTTCATAAGATTCCTTTTTCTCAAGCAAAGCCAGTTGGGCAGACTGAAAATCAGCAATAGGCAAAATATCGTTTTGGGCTACCTGGAAATATTCCGGCAAAATTTCAATGCCGATGGCATTTCTGCGCATACGCTGCGCAACGCGGACAGTAGTCCCTGATCCCATAAAAGGATCAAGCACCCAATCTTCCTCCTTTGTAAAAAGTTTTATAAACCATTCCGGCAATCCCTCAGGAAAAACCGCGCTATGGCTTCTGTTTTTTGTCTCGGTTGCCAAATGCAAAACATTGGTTGGAAATGCTTTGTCGCGCCCGATCCAATTGGCAATGCGTTTGCCAAAACCACTTCCAACGCGCGAAGGGTCGCGCACTTTGTCCGTTTCGCTCAAGTTTTTCAAGCGTCGTTCGGCCCAATCTCCCATTGGAACCATCACTTCATCCTGGTACATCTTGAACTTGCGTGTTTTGTTGAATTGGAGCAAACGTTCCCATGAATCACGAAATCGATTGGGCCATTTGCCGGGGTAGGAATTCTTTTTATGCCAGATGAATTCTTCCGTCCACAGCCAACCCTGCTTGCGCATTTCCAAAATCAGTTCAAGAACGTAGGTATGACGTTCTCCGTCAACAACCTTTTCCTTGATATTCAATACAAATGTGCCGTCCGGTTTAAGGACGCGCAACAGCTCTGCAGAAATAGGCAAAAACCATTTTACGTACTCATCCGGCGTGACGCCGCCATAGGTATGCGCGCGACTATCGGCGTAAGGCGGCGAGGTAAATATTAAATCGATAGAACGGTCGTCAAGTTTTTTGAGTTCTTCGTGGCAGTCGCCTAACAATAAACGCGCTTCAATTTGTTCCATGGTTCCAACATTATACACTTGTTCTAAAAGTCGCATTCTATTCTCGATTACCGCTATAATTACCGCATATTGTTTTGCCTGGATAATTTTGAAAATCCATACCTCCATCGGCCCGCCCCGAACGCGGACATTGTCCTGCCAACCTTGAAAGCACCTGATCGCTTTCCGTTGAAATTCACATAAAGTAAGCGCCCGGCAATT
>JBARBA010000079.1:0-17018 GCA_049792555.1 Anaerolineales bacterium | reverse complement strand
GGATTAATCCCGACATACGGGTTGGCCCCCCAAAATGGGATGCCACGCTAATTCCCGGAAAGCCATAGTTTTTTTGTGAGCGCACTTTTGCAAGAGGTTTATGGCATTCAGGGTGAAGTGAATTTTTCGACAGGCACTTTAAACGTCTTGCTGGTGTCGTTCAGCACCGTCGTGTTCACCTCCACCGGCGTATTTTGAAGGTAGTTGAATAACTTGATGGTGGTATGCCCGATTGCGCCGCTTTCGATCACAAATTCGAGCGGCGCGCCTGCCTGTAAATCGGACAGGTATACATCCACCACCAGCTCGACGGTTGCGCCGGAATTGGCGCGCGCGATGGGCTGGCCGATGCCAAACTGGTTGCCGTTGGCCGCCAGGTTGACGGCTTGGGGGCTGGCCGAAACAAGCTGCGCGTTGATCAGCGTTGCGCCGCTTTTCAGGTTAAGCCTGGCCCAATCGGAGCTGGTCGTGATCTGAATGCGGATGCGGTACACGCCCGCCGGCGTTGGCGGGGCCACTGCGCCCTGGATGGGAATATTTTGCGCCAACGGGATTTCGCCGCGCAGCATTTGCGTGGCTGCGCCTGCCAGGCGCAGGTACCAGTCGTTCGGCAGGCTGTAGCCGTCGGTGTCCAGGGAGACCAGGTCCACGCCAACGGGTTGATCGGCCTTCGTGGCGGCGATTTTGTACATGGCGGTATCTTCGTCGACCTCGTCGAACATGGCGTTGTAGATCATCGGTACGCCAATCGAGACGGCGCTATAGACTTGCCGCCAGTAGAAATTCCCGCCCCGGCGCGGGGTATCGTTGAAGGTGTTGGCGTGATTGTCATTGTGGAAGGCTGTGCCCGGGAAGACGACCGGCATGTATTCCGCGCCGCATTTTTTGGCGGCGGCCATATCTTGGATCATGGTCAGTTTGTACAGGTCCACTTCCACGTCGCTCCGGTAGCGGCCCACCGTCCAGGGGCTGATGACGTTCAGGGCGCAGTAGTAATCGGCCCAGGCCGGGTCGGTCAGCGCATCATTTTGCAGGATGCGCCACCAAGTGGGCACGCCCCCGACCAACGTGACCCGGTATTTCGGGTCGGGGTTTTTCTCGAAGAAATTGACCAATTCCATCGCCTGCTTGGGCGTCCCGGGATGTTCGGTGAATCCCAATCCCCAAATTGCCAGCACCGGTTTGCCGTTCTGGCGCAGGTACGACGGGCTTTCCGTCACCTTGAGCACGTCCACCGTGTACTTCCAATCTTTTTCGAGGATGTCAACGAAGCTGTTGGTATCCATGCCGCTGGTGTCGTACATCATGGCAAAGACGCGCCCGTAGGCTTCTGCCCCGGCCTGGACGTTTTTCGTGACGACGTTGCGCGTGTCAAAGTGGACGGGATCCGTCAGCTCGGAGCCGAAACGCTGCACAAAGACGCCATCGACGCCGTACTGACTCATCCACGCGAAATGGCGCATAACCGTTTTGGGGTTGTAGGCCGAGTAGAGATAGGCCGGTTGCCCGTCCGGGTACTTCATGTCGGTCGGGCAGCGTTCGCCGGGGGTTAATTCGCTGGCGTCCGGCCACATATCCACCCGCAAGGAGGCCGCGCTGGGCGTGTTGTCCCTGAACCAGTGGAAATAGCCGTTGACCTGCGACCCGTCGCCGGGGCAGGTGAACCAGCCCTGGTAGCCCATCAGCAGTTTGTGCTCCATGCTGGACGCGTCCACCGTTGTGTGTGGCGCCGGCGTTTCGGTCGGCGTGATGGTTGGAGGGACAGGGGTCGCCGGGACAGGCGGGTTCGTTGGCGGTGGCGCCGGGGTTGCCGGTTTCGCGGCGCAGGCCGCCAAAACCAGGACGGCGAACAGGCCGAATATTTTATAGATGAAGGGGCTTTTTTTAGAAAGCCGGAACTGATTTTGTGCTTCTGAATGTCCAAACATAGATACCTCCTTGTGACAACAGCTTGAAACGACCAATAGGCAATCCTGCCAGCAGCAGGATTGCCTATTGTTGGGCGCTGGTCTACCCTTACGGGCACACATCCAGACCAGCGCCCAACAGAATTCCTACGGCACGTAGTAAGTAATGATCAACTGGGGACGACTGGCGGCAGCCAGCACGTTGCCGCTATAAAGACTGAGAACGTTGGCAACCGCGTCGTTGTTATCGTCCAGCTTGAATCGCAGACGGACCTGGGTCAGGCCGCCGTTGATTGCCACTTTGTTGATGGACGCTTTTGCGCCGGTCAGGTTGATGCTGTACCAGCCGCCGGCCAAAGCCGTGTTGAATGGGCCGTAAGACTGGTCGGCGGCTGCCTGGAAGTCGCCGGTCTCCAGCGTTGTTGCGCCGAAGAAGCCGTTTTTGATATCGACCATGAAGCCCCCGAAGGTTGCCACCGGGTTTCCGCCGCCCAGGATGGCCTGCTGCCTGACTCTGAGCGTGACGCCGATGATGACGGCCGTCTCCGGCAGGTTGATCCCGGTGCTGAAGGACAGGATGCCGCGATATTGTTCCTTGGCCGCGTTATCGCCCAGGTTGAAGGTCGTGGCGGCGCTGTTCAGTGTGCCGCCCACGCTGCTGTTTTCGCCCGATTCGAGCACCCAGCCATCCTGCGCAGCGTTGGAATTGAGCGTGAGCAGGATGGCCTCGTACGAACCGATGTCGTAGCGCGCGCCTTGCGGACGCGCGACGCCGCGCTGGTCGGCGGCAGGCGCGCTATTCGGCGCGTTGAAGGTCACACCGTCAATGGCCGGGCTGCCTATGAGCAGCGCAAAGGTCTGGGTGGGGCCGCCATGATTGGCGAGCGCGCCAAGCAAAGGGTTGGTGTTGCTCATCGAACCGGAGGCCGAACCCCAGCCGCAGGTTGCGCCGCTGTCGATGTTATTGCCGCCATTGGTAATCGTTCCGGCGCAATTCCCGCCCGATGCGCTGTTTGCAATGATGGTGTTGCGCAGTGTCACCACGCCGGCGGAGTTATCAATGCTGCCGCCGAGGTAGCTCGCGCTGTTGCCGGAGAAGCTGCTGTTCGTAACATTCAATGTGCCGAAATGATAGTTACTAATGCCGCCGCCAGTGTGTGCGCTGTTGCCAGAAAAGGCGCTGTTCGTAATGGTCACTGCGCCGGCATAATTTTCGATGACGCCGCCCAGGCCGGCAGGCGCGGTGTTGTTGGAGAAGGTGCTGTTCGTGATGATCAGCACGCCGGCGGAGTTGTAAATGGCGCCGCCGTGGCCGCCGCCTGCGCTGTTGCCAGAGAAGGTGCTGTTCGCGATCCTTAGCGTGCCGAGGTTGTAAATGCCGCCGCCATCGGCGCCGTTGCCACCTTTCGTGATGGTCAAATTGTTCAGTGTCAGCACAGCGCCTGAAATAATCCATAATACTCGCACCGTATTGTTGCCGCTGATTGTCACCGTTTGCCCGCTGCCATCGATTTTCAGCCCGGCTGTATCGGTAATGGGTAGCGTCGAGAGAAGTGTGATCGCGCCGCTGACGTTGAAGGTGATCGTGTCTGCGCCAGGGGCGGCATTGGCGCTCGCGATCGCCTGGCGCAATGATCCTGCGCCGCTGTCGTTCAGGTTTGTGACCGTGAATGCCGCCGCGTGCGCGGGTGTGACTCCGATGGCGCTGAACGTCAATGCCAGCAAGGTCAGGATGATCGGCCATGATTTCGTGATTGAGCGTTTCATTTTGTTTCTCCTTTGGTTTTGAACATATCTTTACGGATAAAAGGGGCTTTACCGCAACCAGGCCCCGGCTCACGTGCGCAGCCGGGGCCTGGTTTGGTTTCAAGGGGGCAGTTACGGATTGATAGTAAATAGATTGTAGAAGAAGTTGGCATCCGGCGCCGGCGTAACAACTGTGAGCGTGAATTCTTCGGTATCTACAGACGACGGTTTCCTGGAACTTTTCCAGGTGTTGGTGACGGAAAAAGGCCCGCCGCTCACATATCCACAGCCGGCGATGTAATAGCGCTTCAACCCCATCGAGTCTTTACTGATTGTCGGAGAGGTAAATGTGCCGCTGAAATAGAAACTGCCTTTATGGGTGAACGCGTTATTTATAATGGGCACGAAGGGTATGTAAACGAGCTTGCGGTTGTAAATGCCACATGCGGGTATGTTGATATAGATCGCGTAATTATCGATATTCGCGTGGTCAGGGGTGACGAAAAATTCGGTACCGGTACCACTCCAGAAACCGGCTTTGGGAGCGGCGACGGTAAATATTTGGTAGGGGCCGTAGTCCTTCCAGACCCCATTGACCATGGATCGCGCGCGCCACTGATAGACGGCATTCGCCAGGATAGTGGTTGGGGTATCCAGGCAGTATATCGGCCCACATGCGCTGGCAGCAACGATCTTTGAGTATACGGTCGTCGCGCCCTGCACGAGCAGGTACTGATAATTCGTCGCTCCGGGGATTTTGCCCCAGGTGTAGGTTGGGGTTGCATCCCCGATCTTGCCGGCAGGGGAAATAGGGCCTGGCATTGTAGGGTCTCCTTCGTAAGCGCCGATATCGCAACGCGCTGCGACGGGCCGGGCAACGCCGCGTTGATCGGTTGCCAGGCAGGCATTCCCTCCACTGCCCGGAGTCGCCGGGTTGCCGGCGTTGAGCGCAGGACTGCCTCCCAACAAGGCATAAGTGAAGGTTGGGCCGCCATTATTTTTTAAGCCATCCAACTGAGGGTTGATGGGGCTGCCATTTGTGCCAACCTTGTCGCCTGTGGATGCGGAGAATGTGCAACCGGAATTGTTTCCAATCACGTTGTAGCCGGAACTACTTAAGGGGCCGTAGCAGTTAGGACTTGACCCGCCGGTATTATTTGCCAAAATACTGTTGCGCAAGTTGATCGGGCCGACATAACCGTTATAGATGCCTCCTCCCGATGTTGAACTATTGTTTGCGATTGTGGAATTGTTGATATTGAGATTGCCGCCATAGGTCCGGATTCCGCCGCCTTGCGATGATGCGATATTCCCGCTGACGGTGCTATTGTTGAGAATCAATGCGCCGGATGCGTCAATTCCGCCGCCTGCGCTGGCCTGGTTGTTAATCACTGCGCTGCCGTTAATGGTGACTGCGCCGCCAGCGATACCTCCCCCAACTCCGCTGGTAGTGTTACTGCTTACCGTACTGTTATTCAATATCAATGCGCCGCCATCGTTATTGGAAATGCCTCCTCCTGTGACGCTGTAGCCATTGGAACTATTGTTGGTTACAGTAGTCATGTTCAAGATTAATTGGCCGCTATTGGAGATGCCGCCCCCTCCCGAATAGTCTCCGCCGGTGAACCCATTCTGAATAACAAAATACTCAACGATGGCCGTTGTATCGCCATCCACGAAAATTCCGTGGCGCGCTCCTTGGCCATCGATAACAGACGTTCCATTTTGCGTGGTGAAAGCCGCATCCCACCCCCCGGAAAATTTGATGCTCTTATTGATCAATACTACTTCAGCGCCGGTTCCGGTATATGTGCCTGCGGCGACGACGATTGTGTCTCCCGCCAAAGCTTTGCCGATTGCAGCGTTCATGCTGGCGCAAGGATTGGCAGGTAGCGCGCAGGAATTGGAATCATTGCCGGAGAGTGAAACATACCAGGCGACATTTTCGAGATTGAAATTGACCGCTGGTAAACCGGTGATAGAACCTGCAACTGCATATGCCCCGAACTGATTGTTGGCAGTAAAAGTCGAGGCGCTTGCGATTCCGCTCCGGTTGGTGAGCACAGATGTCAGGTTGGTATTTGTGTCGGCAAAAGTTCCACTTGCGCCGCTTGCAGGGGCGCTGAACGTAACATTTGCATTGGGCACCGGGCTTCCCTGGCCGTCAAGCACCGCTATTGTAAGGGGGTTGGAAAAGGCAAAAAGTGGAGCGGTGCGCTGTCCATCCCCGCTAAAAAGCCAAAGACTGGCCGCAGGACCCGGAGCAGTGTATTCATAAGCGCCAATGTCGCAAGTTCCAACACGCGCTACGCCACGCTGATCGGTTGGAAGGCAGTTGGCGGGATTTCCGGCGTCGATCGCCGGGCTGCCGGGCAACAGAGGATGGTAGCCTTGACTGGGCAGAAAGGTACTCAACTGTGGATCTACGCCAAATTGATCGCCGCTCCTGGCCGTGATTTTACAATCAGCCGTTGAACTGATGATGTTATTTCCTAGAGAAGCGAACCCACTGCCGCTATATGCATAGCAATTTGAGTCATTCGTTGCTGTGTTTCCTGCAATGATGCTGTTTGTCGTTTGTACCATTGCTCCCAAGTAAGTGGCAATTCCGCCTCCCGTGCCGGCCGAATTGTTACTAATGGTGCTGTTTTTCAGAATCAGGTTTCCATAAGTGTAAATGCCACCGCCTTGTCCCCCTACCGAATTATTACTTACCGTAGTGTTCACCAGGGTTAAACTACTATTCGCTAAATTTACGATACCGCCGCCATTCCCGGAGCCGGTGTCGGAATTATCATGGATCGAGCTATAGCTTATCGTTGCCGTGCCATTATTGGTAAATCCCGGACCACCGCCACCGGACGTTCGACCGTTTTGGATAATGAAATGATCCATATTGGTAATAAGCGCTCCTGAATTCATCCATACACCCATACGGGCATTTTGAGCATCGATGGTAGACATACCACTTTGTGCAGCGAAGCTCGAATCCCATCCACCGGAGAGGGTGATATTTTTATCAATCAGCACTACGTATCCGGCACCCGAACTGGTATAGGTTCCGATGGCGATATGGATCACATCTCCGCTGGTCGCTTTGCCAATCGCCGCATTGATGGTTAAACAGGGCGAAGCAGCCGCGCTACAAGAATTGGCGTCACTCCCAGAGGACGATACATACCAGAGAGCGTTTTCAAGATTGAAGTTGACCGACCCGGCTCCGCTGGCGGAAGCAGTAACCCCGTAAACCCCCAACTGATCATTGGCAGTAAAAGAGGAAGAGATTGCGACCCCACTTGTATTTGTGAGCGCAGTTGTACTATTATTTCCTGTATTGGCGAAGGTTCCACTGGCTCCGCTCCCCGGCGCTGTGAAGGTAACCGTCACCCCACTGACCGGGCTGCCCAGGCTGTCGAGCACGGCGGCCCTCAATCGATTGGCGAATACTCCAAGCGGCGCAGCGCGTTGCGACGCGCCGGCGTAGACCATCATGCTGGCGGCTGCGCCAGAGGTGGTGTACTCGTAAGCGCCGATATCGCAGGTCCCCACACGGGGAGCGCCGCGCTCGTCGGCGGTGAGCGCGCCGGCGCTGCCGCTGCAACCGGCGGGGTTGCCAGCATCTATGGCCGGGCTGCCGGCCAGTAAGGGGATGTAGCCCGGCGCGCCGATGAGCACCCCCAGGTTGGGGTCGATGTTGATCAGGTCGCCTGTGCTGGATGCGAAAGTGCAGCCCGTAGTGCTGCCGATCAGGTTGTAACCGGATGAGCCGATGGAGCCGTAACAGTCCGGGCCGCCGGTCACAGCCGAGTTGCCTGCCACCAGGGTGTTCGTCAGGGTGACTGTTCCGGCATTTCGAGAGATACCGCCGCCGTAGTTGCTGCTTGTGTTGCCGCTGACGGTGCTGTTGTTCAGTGTCAGCGTGCCTGAGCTGTAGATGCCGCCACCGTTGCCAGCCGTGTTGCCGCTGACGGTGCTGTTGTTCAACGTCAGCGCGCCCGAGCTGGAGATACCGCCGCCGGAACCGCTGTAGCTAAGCGTGTTGCTACTGACGGTGCTGTTGTTCAATGTCAGAGTGCCTGAGTTGTAGATGCCACCGATGCTATACATAGCGCTATACGTATTGCCGCTGACGATGCTGTTGTTCAGCGTCAACGCGCCCATGTTCCAGATGCCGCCCAAGCCATTCTGAATGGCAAACCGTTCCATCGTGACGGTCATGCCGCTGTTCACGGTCATGCCCCGGCGCGCGCCTTGACCATCAATCGTCGACATTCCACCTTGCGTGGTAAAACTGGCATCCCAGCCGCCTGAAAGAACAATACTCTTATTGATTAGCGCTACTTCTGTTCCGGTGCCTGTGTATGTTCCTGTTGCAACTTCAATCGTATCGCCATCCAATGCTTTTCCAATCGCCGCATTGATGGCGGCGCACGGGCTGGCGGCGCTTAAGCAAGAGTTGCCATCATTGCCTCCGGGGGCCACGTACCACAAGTCGGCGGCGTATGCCGGCGTGACCCAGATGGCGCTTAACGCCAGGGCCAGGGAGGTCAGGATGATCATCAATGATTTCGTGAATGAGCGTTTCATTTTGTTTCTCCTTTAGGTTTTGGAAATATCTTTACAGATAAAAAGGGTTCCGCCGCAACCGGGCCTCGGCTCACATGCTCAACCGAGGCCCGATTAAGGGTTGTCGTTCGCCGGTCATGGATTGGCGGTAACAGTCTCAATATCATAGAAAAAGGATGCAGCATCCGGCGCAGGCGCAACAGTTGTCAGTGTAAATCCTCCTGAAACTAGGACCGATGGCTGTGTGGAATTCTTCCACTTGGCCGCCCAGGAAAATGGTCCGCCGGTCAGATACCCGCAGCCGGGGATGTAGAATGACTTCAATCCCAGGGTGCCTTTAGCAGTCATTGAAGAACTAAAAGCGCCGGCGGCATAGAAAGAACCGCGAAAGACAAAGGATTTGTTCGCAATCGTAACCAAGGGAGTATGGGTGATCTTGTAACTGCCGCAGCCGTTGACGGTGATATAAATGGCGAAATTATCCACCTTGCTTTGATTGGCGGTCACATAAAACTCGAGGCCCGGACCGCCCCACAAGCCAGTTTGGAGGGCAAATACCGTAAACGGCTTGTATGCACTGTAGCTCATCCATACTCCACCAATCATGGCCCGCACGCGCCACATATAGGCGACATTTGTCAGGCTGTTGGTTGGGGTGTTCAAGCAGTAGGTCGGCCCACAGACACTGGCAGCAACCGTCTTTGTGTATACGGTCGTTGCGCCCTTCAGGAGTTGATACTGGTAACTCGTTGCTCCGGGGACTTTGTCCCATTTATACGTTGGGGTTGCATCCGAGATCGCGCCAGCAGGGGAAATGGGCGTCGAAATGGTAGGATTTCCTTCATAAGCGCCGATATCACAACGCCCTCCGATTGGGCGGGCGACACCGCGTTGGTCGGTTGACAGACAGGCATTGCCTCCGCTGCCCGGAACCGCCGGGTTGGCAGCGTTGAGCGCAGGACTGCCTACCAACAAGGCATGCGTAAAAGTGGGGCCGCCATTGTCTTGAAGAAGACTGATTAATAAGTTAATGGGCGCACCTGAAGTACCAAATTGATCGCCGGTTGTGGCTGTGATCGGACAATTATTCACCGAAATCATGTTATAGCCTTGCGACGTGATGGATGTGGAATTGCCGCAAGACCCAATCAGTGAGTTTTGTAAAGTAAATGTGCCAGCAGCGTTCATCATATCGGCGCTACCGACATTATTGGCAATGGTTACATTATTGAGGGAAACCGTGCCGCCGCCAATAAGAGCTGCTCCATAACAGTAGAGCGTATTTGAAATATTGCCACTAATGGTGCTGTTTATTGCAGTGAAACTTCCCTGATTAAAAACGCCGCCAAAACATTGAGCATCCCTTCCGTTGTTGATTACTGCGCTATCGCTCAGAGTCAATATTCCGGTGGCGCTGTTATTTATCCCGGATATACTCCCTGATCCAGGACTGGTTCCATTGCGCTGTACCGTCACTTTTTCCAGCGTGAGATTGCCGTCATTATTAATTCCGCTTTTTCCAGTTGCGAGGTAGCCATTTTGAATAGTAAAGTTTTCCACATAGGCGGTTATGGCAGGAGATACGGTTAGGCCTCTACCGGCGAATTGCCCATCAATAATGGATGTTCCATCCTGCGCGGCGAAAGCCGCATCCCAGCCGCCAGAAATGTTGATGCTTTTATCGATGAGTACCACTTCCGTTCCGATACCTGTGTATGTTCCTGTTGCAACTTCAATCGTATCGCCATCCAATGCTTTTTCAATTGCCGCATTGATGGCGGCGCACGGGCTGGCGGCGCTTAAGCAAGAGTTGCCATCATTGCCTCCGGGGGCCACATACCACAGGTCGGCGGCGTATGCCGGCCTGACCCCGATGGCGCTGAACGTCAAGGCCAGCAAGGTCAGGATGACCGTCCATGATTTCGTGATTGAGCGTTTCATTTAATTTCTCCTTTAGGTTTGATATATACGATATTGCCTAATATCATTTCTTTTCTCGCATATATCCATATTAGACTAAAAGAGCGTTGTGCGAAACAAGGTTTTCCCCTGAATTTATCTGGGGGTAAACCCCCGGATTCTTTGCTGGCGCAACCAGCCTGACTTTGCCTATTAAGTCATCAGGCTTCAAGGCATGCTCGCGAATATGAAAAGAATCGGAGTCGAGGTGACTCAACTCCGATTCTTGTTTCATTGAAATTGCTCCGTTTGTTGACAGGAGATTGTGGGGCGTAGTAACTGATCTCCAGGTACGGGGCAGGGAGCCGCAGTGGCGCTGTTGCCTTGTGGAACCTAATTGGCTATTCTGCACAGGCTGAACTCGGACGTGTTGCCCGATGCGTCCGTGGCGGTTGCTGTGATTACTTCGCCTGCGCCAAAAACGATCGACCCTGTGAAGCTAAAGCTGACGTTGCCCAGCGCGTTGGTGGTTACGATTTTGGAGCCGACGAATTTTTTGCCTTCGCCATAACCGGATGGGTCGCAAGTGGCAGCCGGTGATGAAAAGAACTCAACCGTGTACGCATCGGCTGGCAGACTATTCAACCTGCCTGTGATCGTGAATGTGCTGCCTGTGGCTGATGTGAGCACCGGGAAGTTCTGGGTTTGGTTTGGACCGGCGTCGGGGTCCCCCAAATCATTCGGCGTCACGCCCCCGGACCCCAAATTGATGCCGAGCGAGGTGTTCGCAAAGATCGAATTATGTTGAATGCGGTTGTTCACAGTGGATGCGCCAACCACCAATATCCCAACGCCGTGGTTGTACGAGATATTGTTTGGTTGCCCGTTCGCCGTACCGCCGATCGTATTTGTGTTTGCGTCCGAATCAATCGCGACCCCGCCAAGCCTGTTGCCCAATGCGCCTGTGCCGGCGGCATTTGCGCCGATCTTATTGCCCCGAATAAGTGTATTCGTTGCTCCGGCCAATTCGATGCCCCATCCCAGGTTGCCGGAAATCACGTTGTTCAGGATGACGCTATTATTTGCCAGACTGGATAAGAAGATGCCCTGTCCATGATTTCCAAGCGCGCCACTGCCCAAGACGTTTGTTCCAATGTAGTTGCCCTGGATCGTATTGGAAGTGACCGCGCAACAACCGCTACCGATGTTGATTCCAATAGATGCATTGCCTGAAATTACATTTCGCTGTCCAGGCCCTCCACCGATGAAATTGTGCGAACCCAGGATCAGGATGCCTTGACCGTTTGGTAGCAGCGTCGGGTTACCGGGCCAGAAGCCAATGTCGTTGGACTGGATCGAGTTCGAATCCCCGACGATAGCGATTCCGTCGTTACCCCACGATGTGACGATGAACCCTTTGATTGTGCTGCCATTTGCATTCACGATTAGCCCGTTATTTGCCCCTCCGATAACCGCGCCGCTCAATACAATGCAGGGGATGGCGCAATTTGGCTGGGATGTGCCGTCGATGGTGACTGAGTCGGTGATGATCGGCAAAGGACCGGCTGTAATGCTGATGACATGCACCCCGCCCCCCGGCAAGTTAAATGTGATTAAATCGGCGCCCGGGTTGGCATTCGATTCCTCGATGGCGGCGCGCAAGGTGCAGGCGCCGGTTGCTGTGGCGCATATCCCGTTGCCGGGGTTTACATCATCGCCTTCGTTGGCCGCCATCACAACAAAAGTCGGTCTTGCTTTGGCGGACTGGGTGTTTGCGGCCAGCAGCGTGGTTAAAAGCAAGGCAATCCCTAGCAAGCGGAAAATGGGGAACAGTTTCATGTTTCGATTTCTGGATAGTGATTTTTCTTCCAGATTGAAGTCGTTGCGAATCATGGTTTTTCTCCTTTGGTGTCAAGCCATACATCTTTCAAGTCGTCCATCTTTAATAAAAGCGACAATATGGGGTTCTTTGGGTAAATTTGTTCTTCTTATACTATACAGGGTTTTCAGGCATTGTGCAAGGATGAATGCTGCATTTTTTGATGCGTGGCGTGGCTCATCGGTACTACTAAAAAAAGGTGACAGTCACCCGCTGAGAGTGACTGTCACCTTTTTGCTTTTCTTTGGTTTTTCAGCCGGAACGACCGTTTATGGCGCGTAATCCTTACAGGACATGTTCCTACGGAACATAGTATGGTTGGCTGGCCGCCGGGGCAGCTTGCCCTGAGCTTGTCGAAGGGTTGCCGTTGTACAGGCTGAGAATATTCGCAATCGTGTCGTTGTTATCGTCCAGCTTGACCCCAAAAGAACCGGGGCGCGAGCGCAGGCGGATTTGCGTCAGGCCGGAATTCGTGGCTAATTTGCTGACGAAGGATGCGCCGCTATCTAATCCCTTTTCCCTACTGGCAATACGGAGTTTTAGCAAGAATTGTGACAGGATATGATTCTCCAATGAAGTTGAAGGCAACAACTGAATATAAGTATGATCCAGCTCCGCGCGGAACGGTATCGACATAAACGGATGCTCCTACGGGGAGTTCCTCCAACATGACATGGTCGCGATAAACGCGGTAGCCATCTTCGTTGTTGGCAACGTCGGTCCATCTCAGCGTAATTTGTAAATCTCCGGATGAACAATCGTAGGCATACGTCAGTCCAGATGGACGCGCAGGCAGTTGTGAAACGTTTATTGTGGGTGTGGCTGTGGGTGTTTGCCCGGGTTGTCCAGTAAGCGTGGGCTGCGTCGTGAGCGTTGGCTGCGGCGTCGGCAGGACAATGCCGGCGGTATTTAGCTTGAGCGACTGGACGAAAGCGTCCATCAAAGACATGGAGGGCGAGAGGGTGTTTGCCGTTTCGGCGGCGTTGAGCAGGTCTGCGACCTTTTTGTAATAGGCGTCGAAATCAGGAGCCTGCGCGCTCTGGCCGGGGAATGCCACGCCGTCTGACGGGGCTGCGGAGCTATTATCCGGTTGGAGGAAGGGGGCTGTGACCGGCAAGTTGACGATGATCAGGTATTTTCCGTCGGTCGTCAGTCCATAGAAGCGATAATACAGGGATTTTTGGGTAACGGGTACAACGACTTGCTCGGCAGTCGCCACGAGCATGCGCACGCCAGACACGCCTGGGAATGCGAACGCCTTCATGTTTGACCACATCGCCACGCCCTCGGCGTGGTAAACGCGCGGCATGGCCTTGTCGGTCAAGGGTGCAGACGGAGCCGCAATGATGGCGTTCAACTTCACGATGGAGTCTGCCGCGCTTGCGTTTACCAGCGCATATGCCTGGGCGGGATATACCAGAACGTCAGGTTCAAGGCGCGAGCCGGTGACGGGATACCCTTGCAATGCGAACTTGCTATAGGCAGGTTCAGGTAATATACCGGGGCCGCTTGCGCTGTCGGGCACTTCGCCAACGATCTCGGCATTTGCGCCGCTTCCCAACCCGGCCGGGATGGTAAGCTCAATCCCATTGTTGGAAACCGGCTTTTCGCCCGGCGCTGTGGGGGATGCTTGCGCTTGGGAAGGCTGAGGGGCTGGCGTTTCTATTGGCTGGTCGGTTGGCGCTGGCGTGGGCGCGGCGGTTGGGGCCGGCGCGGGAGAATTGCAAGCTGAAAGAATGAGCATCCCTATAAGAAAGATTATGGTGATATGAAACCGTTTCATTTTTTATTCTCCTTTTGGGTTGTGGGGGTATGTAATCATTGGATGCATTTTGTAACGGTGACAGGCCATAAAAACCACAGTGTTGTTGCTTCCTCCTTTCCTGGCGACTTATGTCGATCGGTTTGCGCAGTTCACAAGCTCAAGGGATCGCGGGGCTTCGGCGCAGAATGCCGTATTCTACCCTTTTTTAGGGGGAGGTAATAAAAACACAAACTTGGGTTGGCGCTTGCCTGCCCAAGTTTGCGTTTTGAAAAGAATGGGCGTTTTTGTGATGCTAATCTCTAATATCCACGCTCTTGCCCCTACGGCGCGTAATCCTTACATACTATGTTCCTACGGAACGTAATATGTAATCACCAATTGTGGTTGGCTGGCCGCCGGGGCGTTGCCGCTGTACAGGCTGAGATAGTTGGCGATGGCGTTGTTATTGTCGTCCAGCTTGAAGCGCAGGCGGATTTGGGTCAGGCCGGAGCCGGTTGCCAGTTTGTTGATGAAGGACGCGCCGCCGGTCAGGTTGATGCTGTACCAGCCGCCGACCGGGGCGAGCACGAATGGGCCATACGATGCGCTGGCTGCTGTTTGGAAGTCTGTGATTTGCAGCGCCGATGTGCCAAAGGTTCCGTTCTTAATATCGGCCATGAAGCCCTGGAACATCGTGACCGGGTTGCCGCCGCCGCCGATGGCCTGCTGTTTGACTTTGAGCGTGACGCTGATAATCTTGGCCGTATCTGGCAGGGCACCGGTGCTGAAGGACAGGATGCAGCGATATTGTTTCTTCGTTGCATCATCACCCAGATTGCAGGTCGTGGCAGTGGCGTTCATGATACCGCCCACGCCGGTGTTTTCGCCCGATTCGAGCACCCAGCCGTCCTGCGCACCGATGGGAATAAGGGTCTTTCTTACGAAGGTTTGGCCTTTCGTGTATGGCAACCCGGCAAGTGGGTTGCCGGCCAGATCGGTGATGGTTGCGGTGACGGGTATATCCAGGCGGATGGTGCCGTCGCCGGTTCCGGTGTTGACGGTGACAGTGTAGATTGTCGGGCCGCCGCTGACGCCTGTGATAGATGCGCCGACGATGGCGCCAGTTTTGTATAAGATGAAATCGCCAGTATCTACGCCAGTCACGGGTTCGGAGAAGGTGACGGTGAAGCGGACGCTGGTGGCGGTCGGGTTGGGGGTGGGGAGTTTGATGGATGAGACGGTCGGCGGGGTCTTGTCAATTGTATAGCACTGGCCGCTCGTATATGGCAACCCAGCAAGCGGGTTCCCGGTCAGATCGGTGATGGTTGCAGTGACAGGTATATTCAGGCAAATAGTGCCGTCGCCTGTTCCCGTGTTGACGGCGACGGTGTAGATTGTCGGGCCGCCGCTGACATTTGTGACAGATGATCCAGTGATGCCGCCGGTAGTGGTCAGGGCGAAGTCGCCAGAATCCACGTTGGTTACAGGTTTGGAGAATGTCACGGTGAAATCCACGTTGGCGGCGTTTGTTGGGTCGGGGTCGGCGCGGACGATGGAAATGACTGTCGGTGCAATTTTGCCAATTGTATAGCACTGGCCGCTCGTATATGGCAACCCGGCAAGCGGGTTCCCGGCCAGATCGGTGATGGTTGCAGTGACGGGTATATTCAGGCAAATAGTGCCGTCGCCGGTTCCGGTATTGACGATGACAGTATAGGTAGCACTCGGTGAAGGAGGGGATACGTTTGTGATGGAAGCGCCTGTCACGCCAGTTGTCGTCAAGGCGAAATCACTAAATGGTGCAATTGTATCTACACCTGTTACAGGTTCGGAGAATGTCACGGTGAAATCCACGCTGGCGGCGTTGGTCGGGTTGGGGTCGGCGCGGATAATGGAAATAACTGTAGGCGTGGTCTTGTCAATTGTATAGACTTCACCGCTTGTATATGGCAGCCCGGCAAGCGGGTTCCCGGCCAGGTCGGTGATGGTTGCGGTGTCGGGTGTATCCAAACGGATGGTGCCATCGCCGGTGCCGGTGTTGACAGTGACAGTGTAGGTAGTGCCCGATACAGGTGTGACGTCTGTGATAGATGCGTCGCTGATAGTTTTGTACAAGGTGAAATCACCCGTATCTACGCAGGTGACGGGTTTGGAGAATGTCACGGTGAAATGGACACTGGCGACGTTAGTGGGGTTGGCGTCGGCGCGGACGATGGATGAGACGGTTGGCGGTATTGTGTCTATCGTAAAGGAACGCACGCCAAACAACCAGCCTTTAGATTCTCCCGTAGCGTTGAACGCCTTCACCCGCCAATAATAGACGCCGTCGGGCAGCGCATCCGCGGGGGTGTAAGTCGAAACGGCGACGTTCTCGTCCCGCACGATGGATCCGGCGTTGAAATCGCTGGCCGTCGCAATCTGCACCTGGTAGTGATCCTGCCCGTCGCCCCAGTCCAAAGTCGGCGTTGGGTCATTCAGGTGCGCCCCGTCCACCGGAGCGAGCAGCGCCGGCACGAAAGGTTCGTTGTTCAAGGCGTTGTAGAGCCAGGCCGTCGGCGCGACGCCGTGCCAGCGCGTGGCCCACGTGCCGCCGCCGTTGAACTCGTCCGGCGAGCCGGGCATCGCGCCGTCCTCGCGCTGCTGGGCCAGCAGTTCCTGCAACACGTCGTTTGCGCCCTGGCCCCCTGCGGCGATGTACGTCGCTGTGCCTTCATTCCAGATCGACCAGGGGCCGACGGTGCTGTCGAAACCGTAGAGCTGGCCTCCCTGCGCGGGCAGGCGAAACACATCGCGGGCGTAACTGAGCGCCCGCAGGGCTTTCCCGTTTTCGCCAATGGCTTTCAGGAAGGCGCCGCCCCAGGTCTGGTTATCCAGGTAGGGCAGGTGAAACTGGTCTCGACCACCTACAAAGCGCCCCATTGCGTCATTCCAGTAATTGTAATTGTGTAGCAGGCAGTTTTTGATTTTGTCGGCGTCGTCCCAGCGGCCGGCGGCCTGGAAGGCCTGCCATGCGTCAATCGTAGCTTCGGTAGACGGATTCGCTAAGCAGCCGTCTGCCGGGTTAATCTGTGTTTCCAGCCAGTCCGCTGCCTTTTGCAGGGTGGGTTCGGCCTGGATGTTGGTGCCGCCCAGAGCGCGGTAACGGCCCAGGGCGAAGATTGTCCAGGCGATGTCGCCTTCCCATTTATTGCTGGTATTCGGCGTCACTGGAGCGTTGCAAGCATGATCCTGGTACACGGCGCTATAACTCTGGTACCAGGAGCCATCGGGGTTCTGT
>JBARBA010000078.1:0-8569 GCA_049792555.1 Anaerolineales bacterium | reverse complement strand
GGATTAATCCCGACCTACGGGTTGGCCCCCAGATATGGGATGTATCACGCTGATTCTCAGAGAGCCAGCTTTTTTAGCCCAATAGGGGTAAATTCTCAGCGCGCCGTCATTTAATCCACTCAATGACTGCGCCCGGCTCATTCAGGGTAAATAACACCTTTCCATCCAGGTCGAAGAGTTGGATGGCGTTGCGCGAGGGGTCGCTCTGCTCGCCATATTGGGTGCGATAGACGTAAAAAGACGAGCCGTCCGGGTTCCAGACGGGAAGTTCAAAGGAAAAATTCTCGTCATGGGTAATCCGGGCCAGGTTGCTGCCGTCGATCCCGATGCGGAAGACCTGGAAATTGAGGTTTCCGGCGGTACCACTAAGCAATATCGCGCGGTTATCCGGCGAAATAAATGCGCCCTTGATGTATTGGATCAACGTCTGTTTGCCGCCGCTCAACACTTTTTGAATTGCCCTGGTTGCAACATCATAGAGATAAATGCCAAAATCCTGTTTGGGCTGGCCTTTTTCCATCTGTTGGGAGCAGATAAACACCATCTTGCTGCCATCCCGGCTCCAATCGAAAAATTCGAAGTCGAAGGTCTCAAGCGGGCATCCTTCTCCAAGATCGAGCACGTGCAGCAAGATTTCGATGTCGCCGCTTTTTACATCCATCAGGCAAATCGACGGGCCGGGACGCTTGGCGATGGAGCAGGTGAAGGCCAGTTTTTCGCCGTCAGCCGACCAGCGCATTTCCGTGCCGTCGGCGCCCCCGACCACTTCGTGACTGACTACAACCGCCCTTTGGGTTTGCACATCCTCGATGTAGACATCATTGCCCTGAAAGTATGCCAGCCGCTTGCCGTCGGGCGACAGCGCCAGCATGTCGAAAGACGAGGGAGCCGTGAACTGCGCCAGCCTGTCGCCGCCGCGCGCGCCGGTCAAATAAAGATGGGGCAAATCGAGGATCAGGATGCGGCCCGATATTGCAGGCGGCGTGTCGTTCGGGGCAACATCGGTTTCGGGAACGGTTGCAGCAACAAGCGGGGTTGTTTTGATCGGCGCAGGGCTGGCACCCACCGGCATTGGCGCGCTCGAACGCGGCGCGCAAGCCGCCAGCAGGAACATAAGCAAGCACAGAAACAGTTTTTTCATGGGGTATTCTCCTTAAAGCAGCACGCAACTTCTCCCTGAAAGCTAACGGAAGAAGTTGCGCCTGAAATCGATTTGTTGGTGGGCAGGAAAGAACGGCATTCACCCCACTCAAGGTTTTGTATCGTATTGCATTTCGTCCCAGTAAACTTTCAATCCCCCGCAGGAATACTTGGGCACGCACAAATCATTCAATTGCAGCCGGCCTCTGGCATTGGGGAGATAGTCTGAAAAACCAAGATAGGCCCATGTGCCTTTGTGCTTCGATTGGTCAACAGTAATATACCAGCTATCCTGTGATTTGTTCTTGCTGTCATAAGTAAACCAGTGGTATATTACCGCCGCTTGGCCTATATATGGGCGAAACACCCACCAGTTGTAAACGTTGGCCGGTGGATCTGCCCAACGCCATGTGTCCGACACGCCGCTTTTTACCTGATAGAGCCATTTGCATGTGCTGTTGAAGCAATTTGCCGTAGTCAGCGGGGCCGGCACCGCCACAGTATAAACGGGAGAAATCGTCTTCTCGCTGACGCGATAAGGGCCTTGGGCGTAAGCAATCAATGTGCTCGCTTCAACCACCATCCAGGCAATCAGCAGGGAAACAGCCAGTTTTTTCAAGGTATTCATGTTTGCGTTCCTCTCTCTATGGTTGCTCGGCCAAGTGATATTGGGCGGGAACGCGAAATACTACCGCATCAATCGGTTGGTCAATTACCAGTGACGTGAAGGCCGCTTCGGCAAATTTCTTTCCGTCCTGAATTTGGATGTATTTCAGGATCATTCCGGTGGCTTGATCGATCCAGGCGGTAATACCATCGGTCTGGGAATGCGCAGTAATAATCCAGGCCCGTCTTCCCAAGAGATTGCCTTCGCCGTCCAGGGTAAACGTCGAAAGTTTGGCACCCTGGGCAAACCACTCAGAATAGATATTCTCTGTCACGGGGTCCGAAATAAGCATCGCGAACGGGTGGCTGTACACTGTATCGGTCTGAACTTCGGCGAGCGTTTTCGGCATCCTCGAAAGGTCGCTGGCAAACTTTGGAAGGCCGGTCATCCTGAAGGTGTTGGTCTTCTTGCTTACCGTGTATGCTTCCGTTCCGTTGCTGATCCAGATACCATCGTCATTGAAACCGGGCTGGTCTTTGTTGACGCCATCCACATAGGCCGAGAGAGGCTGGACGATTTGAAAGCGGTCGATATAGGTTTGTTTGTCCCCGTTTGGGCCATACCAGGTAATTTCCGCTTCCCCTTTGGCCGTGCGCCACTTGGTATGGCTGTTTAATACCAGAGTGAGCGCCTGGTTGAGTGTGCCGGTTGCCTGGGCCGATTGATAACCTGCCAACAAGCCAGGCGCGCCGATGATCGATGCGATGATTCCAATTAAAAGCCCGGCAACAATGGCAACAACCCAATCTTTCTTTTTCACAGCTTTCTCCTTGGTTTTATAGGGGCAACATGAATATTCTTTCTATTGCCCCATCGTATCACAAACTTTTTGATAAAAGCCCTGCATTTCAGATGCGGTAATGAAAGCCCGGCAAGTTTTTTTGTTTCAGGCGTTTCGGGTGTGGTCATTTCTCATCTCCGGGGGGGGTACAGGATGACTATCTTATCCAACATTCGGCGGGGGAATACAAGAGGGAAAGCGGCGGCAATTCCCAGTATGAAAACCTTTGTCCACAGATTACGCAGATTACGCAGAGAAAACTAAAAAATCTCCCGAAGGGACGCCGGGCTTCACCGTGAGCGTTCAGCCGAACGGACAGATGTGCGGAAATCTGCGGATAAAAAACCCTGATACTGTAGGGCAGGTGTGCGTGAGAAAATCGGCGCAACCACACAAAACATCAGAACCAGGAAAATTCAACTCATGGGTGGAGGCAGACTTGCAATTACACATCAGGCTCGCTTGTTTTAGTCGTGGTTGGTGTCTAGTTCTGGTCTTTCCGCGATCAAGCGCCGCCTGGCGGCTATGTAGCGTATGGAAGCGTCGTATTGGGAGCGTGTGTTAAACACAGTTATGATCGTGAGAATGCCCATCAGTATCGACATAATTCCCATAACAGCGAAAAGGCATATGCCTATTATGTCTTCGGGGTTCATCAATGCCATGACGAAAAAGCCAGCGCCAGCCGTTATTAATGCTGCTCCCAAGGCAACGCCGCGCAGCACAGATGGAGCATCGTGTGGCTGATAGTTCAGATCATCGGCAGTAATCCTGATGGGGGGTTTCGGAATTTTCATCGTTTCCGGCAAGACCCTGTTGATGTCACCGGTGAGCACCGTCTCATCAAAGACGGAGATGCCCTTGAACTCTCGCGCCAGCGAGGCGTATTCCCGGCCCCGCGCAAAGACCTTCGAAAGAAGGTCTGCATTGGTCGGGTCGGTTTTTAGCTCGGTTAGCGCCTGCTCGTACCGCAAACGTACCTCGTCGAACACCTTTTTCTTGCCTATCGTATCTTCGCGCGCAAGCAATAACATGGCAAAAATGCAATAACACACCATGAATAATAATCCCCAAGATGATGAAATATCCATTTGATTGCTCCATATTTTTCTTCGGTCTGAAAGTGGAAAGGGGGCGGGTTTGGGCGCGCTGCCGGTAAACCCGGCTGGCGGGGCGCTGTGACGGTATTATCCAACACTTGGCAGGGGAATACAAGAGGGAAACCGGCGGCTTTGTTCGTTGAGCATTTCCCAGTTCCGCTGCTGCCTTTCGAGCCGGGTTGAACGCCAGGTCAAACGGGGCAACCTCCGTTAGGCGCTGGTCTCCCGACCAGCGCCCAACGGAGGAGAGACCAGCGCCACAGGAGTGCGATACAATAACCCCATGTCAAAACACATCTCGAACATCTTAAAATTGGGACTCGCGGTCATCCTGCTTGCCGCCTGCACAGTCCCCGGAGTAGGGGGCAACCTGTCCCCCGCGCCCCAAGCGACGCCGACCCTTGAGCCTGTCGCCGCCACACTCTCCCCGACGGCTTTCCTGCCGTCCCCCAGCCCCAGCGCCACTGCGGCGTCCACGCTGACGCCGCCCCCGCCCACCGAGACGGCCACCCCCTCCCAAACGCCGCGCCCGGCTGTGGCCCGGGTGCTGATCATCAGCATCGACGGCCTGCGCCCCGACGCCATCGCCCTGGCCCCCATGCCCAACCTGATGGCCCTGATGGACGGCGGCGCGTTTACCCTCAAGGCCCAGACCATCTTCCCCAGCGTCACGCTGCCCGCGCATAGTTCCATGCTGCTGGGCACCTGTCCCTCGCAGCACGGCGTGGACTGGAACGACTACCTGCCCGAAAGGGGCTACGCCAAAGGCACGTCCATCTTTGCGCTGGCCAAACAAGCCGGGTTGTACACGGTCTTCTTCACCGGCAAAAAGAAACTGCGCCAGGTCACCCCGCCCGACACCACCGACTACTTCCAGTTCATCAACGACCGCGACACCGTCATCGCCGCCCAAGCCGCGCCCATCCTGAAAAAAGGCTTCGGCCTGGCCTTCATCCACTTCGCCACCACCGACGACATGGGCCACAACTACGGCTGGCTGTCCAAGCAGCAGTTAAGCGTCATCCGCCGCGCCGACGAGTCGATTGGCGTGATCCTGGCGGCGCTCGACGAAGCCGGGCTGCGCCAGGATACGCTCATCATCGTCACCGCCGACCACGGCGGCCACGCCCAAACGCACGGCTCGCGCATGCCCGAAGACATGACCATCCCCTGGGTCATCAACGGCCCCGGCATTGTCCACCAGATCATTAGCCTGCCCGTCAGCACCACCGATACCGCCGCCACCGCCGCCTTTGCCTTGAACCTGACCCCGCCCAGCGATTGGGTGGGCCGCCCCATCAGCGAAGCCTTCGGCGAAACGCCCTCCCTGCGCCCCAATCCGCGCTGCCCCTGACAATCCACCTGAAATGGCATCTCACCCATCAAGAAATAGAACACACATACTTCGACAAGCTCAGTACAGGTTCGGCGAATTGAACTGACATTGTGCCCGTAGGGTATTTTCGCGGACGAGTGCCCGTCAGGGTATAAAATCTTAAGAAACCCGCCTTTGTCCGCCGCATCTGCGCACATCCGCGTTCTATTTGTAGTTGAACGTCAAGAAGCCTGCGTCATAACCGTAAATTGAAACAGCCAGGCGCGCGGCCCGGCTGTTTCATGGTAGGGAGGAATATGTCAGCTTGCTTGTAGTTCGCCGCAGTTCGGGCAGTGTTTCCAGTCATTCTGAACGGGGGTCTGGCATTTCGGGCAGAGCCGCGCTGACGCGGCGGGCGGCGCGGGAGCGGCGGCAGCGCTCACAGGCTGGTTACGTTTCCCGAATTGGTAGGCAATATACAGTAGCAGGATCAGGAGTGCAATCGGGATCAAGCGTCCCACCAGGCCCAGGAACATGAATCCGGGCGAGAAAGGCCCAAATCCACGACCAAATCCGCGATTGCCCATCATCGGCATCATTCCGGGCGGGGTACGCCCGTAGGGAACCCTGTTCATCGGGCCGTTCCAGGTCTGGGCATTAGGAGCCGCCACCCTTTGAGCCATACGCACCGACATGCGGTTGTACATGACGAACCCCAGCCCAACCAAACCGGCGGCGAGCGCCAGTACCACGACTATACCGAGAATCCACTTCCAGATACTTTTCATGTCACAACTCCTTACTTGAATATCTACATGATACCAAGCGAGTATGCAGAATTTATGCAGATAGTTTGCACGTTTGCTAAACGCCGAACGTAGGGCGAGATTAATCTCGCCCGACAGTTTCTGGCCCCTGGGGTACAATTCTGTCGTTCCATCCTCTTACGAATGGTCCAAAGAAAGAATATCCACATGAAAATCAGACGCTCCCTGTTCATTGTTCTCGTTTTGTTCGGCCTCTCGTGTAATGCGGTCACGCGCGCTTTCGACGTTTTCAAACCCACCCCTACGCCGTTGGAAACCGGGCTGTATATTCCGCCCAGTTGCAAGGGAAAGCCCGTGGCGACGATCCCGGCAGCGACGATGGCAGCGCAGCCTACCTCGAGCCTGTCAACCAACCCCGAAATCTCGAAAACGGAGCAGCTCAAAGTTTTCGATGACCTGACAGGCAAAATCAACGAGATTTATTTATATCCCGATTTCAACGGCCTGGACTGGAAAGGAACCGTCGCAAAGTATCGGGCCAAAATAAACGCCGGTTTGGATACTGAAACGTTTTACATGGATATGGAAGAGTTGGTAGCTGCGCTGAATGACGATCATTCGTCTTTCCTTTCCCCTGCGGACGTGGCGGCATCCAAGGCGCAGTTGGAGGGCAAAATCGACTACGTGGGCATTGGCGTGTTGATCCTGCCGGTTCCCCAGAAAGGGCGCATTACGTTGCTGTCTGTGTTGCCCGGTTCGTCTGCCGAGCATGGCGGGCTTAAACAGCACGACAGCATCCTGGCGGTGGACGGCGCGCCGATTGTCCAAAACGGGATCGAGTACTCGATCCGGGTGCGCGGCCCTGAATGCAGCGCGGTCAGGCTGAGTGTCCAATCGCCGGGCCAGCAACCGCGCGACGTGATGTTTATTCGTTATCGCATCACCAATACGCTTCCGATCGTTTCCAGGCTGGTCCACACCGCGGACGGCTCACGCATTGGCTATATCTTCATCCCCACTTTTTTCGACGAAACCATCCCCGGACAGGTCAAAAAGGCGTTGCAGGATTTCGGCCCGCTCGACGGCTTGATCCTCGACAACCGCATGAACAGCGGCGGCTCAAGCGACGTTGTCTACCCAATCTTTAGTTATTTCACTTCGGGCACCATCGGGCATTATATCTCGCGCACAAAGACGGAAGCGCTGACCATCACCGCCGACCCGGTGGCCAACTCGCAGACCGTGCCGCTGGTGGTGTTGGTCGGCACGGACACGGTCAGCTTTGGCGAGATTTTCGCGGGCGCGCTGCAAGACATTGGGCGCGCAAAAGTTGCCGGGCAGACCACGCTGGGGAACGTCGAAACGCTGCAGGGCTACAACTTTGACGACGGCTCGCAGGCCTGGATCGCTGCGGAGCGCTTCGATCCGCTCAATTCACACGCCAACTGGGAAAAGGACGGCATTATCCCCAACGTGCAGGCCTACGCCGATTGGGATACGTTCACCTTCGAGAACGACCCATCCGTGGCGGCGGCCTTGAAGTTGTTGGGGCATAAGTAGGATGTAAATGGCCCATGAAATCCCCTCGCTTGGGACGCAACACCGTATTATTGCTCGTCATGCTGCTGCTTGGCGGGCTTTATAGCGGCTGGTTCTACTTCCAGGGCACGTTGACCGGCGCGTCCGGGCCGGATGGCGTCATCGGGGTGCTGCTCGGTCTGTATATGGCTTCGCACCCGGCGGGGAATATGCTCGACATGCTGTTGTTCATGGGCGGAGATGTCAGGGAAAATATCCTGAAGACCCCTTCGGGCCGCGTCTGGTTGGCGCTGAATGCCCTGGTTGTGCTGGCTGCCTGGTTTGTGATATTTATTGGCGTGATGTTATTCGTCCGAAAGACAGGTTAGGTTTAACTGATCTTTTCAATAATCGGTGGTTGAGTAAGCGGCGTTCCCCAGCCGCTGTACCGCGTAGTCCCCGGCAGGGGGAAACCACTTGTAACAACAATTCCCCCAAAATATTGAGATGATACGCAAACAAAAAGAGCAGGGGAATCCTGCTCTTTCAGGTGCGTGGTGCCCTCGGCGCGATTCGAACGCGCGACCTATTGCTCCGCAAGCAAGCGCTCTAATCCATTGAGCTACGAGGGCATTTGCGAGTTGAGATTTTACTCTACATGCAGGGGGTGGTCAAGGTTTGGTTAAACCGGTGTTATGGTGTTCTCAAAGTTCGTAAGTCACCCCCTCGACAAGGTTTCGACACGGTGAGCCGCTGCGCGAGACGAACCGTCAAACCAACGGCTCAAGGCAAGCTCTGATGAGCGGTTCTCAACAGCGAAAGGTCTCGTTTGACCACCAAGTCGAGATGCTCACCTGCTCACGCAGGTACGGGTCGGGACAAAAACCGTCCCTACGAATGACATAAAACGTCATTTCCCGTTGAACGGTGCTGTTTTTGCGCTGTGGATTTGTTCAATATGACAGGCATGAATTGTCAAGCGACTTTGAGAAAACCATGGAGGGGCAATGCCAAATAATTGTATCTGATCTGAAAATAACGTAGGGCGGAATTAATTCCGCCTTACAGCCCGCCCGCCCACTTCATCCTTTGGGGCGAGCGCCGCTCATGGTGTCTGGTCTGAAAATAGATTTTCATGCTTGGTGGTGAAAATGTGTTTTCATGGAGACTTCTCAAAACTTGGGGAGAATTGTTGTTGATAGGTGGTTTCGACACCTGCACTCCCGTAGGGACGCCGGGACAGGTGTGCGTTCGGTGCAGTGTACGGCGGCGGAACAGCAC
>JBARBA010000077.1:0-9285 GCA_049792555.1 Anaerolineales bacterium | reverse complement strand
ATTAGGTTTTCCCGCTGTTTTGGTGATAGAGCCAAATATGCAGCAAATGCTTCCTCTAGGTTTTTGCTTTTTGATGTTTCTGCTATTTTTGCCAATTGTTGGGAAATTTCCACTATATTCCGAATTTTGCTCCCAGGTTTCAGCATTGCTCCGATTGACCCATCAGGGGCTTGCGCAGTAGTTACAAGACTTAGAACTGTATCATTTACAGAGAATGTTCCATTTTTTAGTTGAGTACTCCAAACTCGAATAGTTTTCCACAAGTCAGGACTAATATCAGTAAGATTTGCCGTTTGACCAATGTGATGTTTTAGCTGTAATTGCTCTCTCGAATTACCGTCTTTTTCAAATACTACATCGTCCAAAGTTTCTATACTTAAAACCATCTCTTCTTTGCTTTTCAGGAGAAGTAACAATGCATACAACGTTTGATAAAGATAGCCAAGATTAGATGGTGCTGCTGAAAACTGTGAAGACATGATCTAATCCATCCTAATATAAGGGAGCCGAAGAGCAACGTTTAGGAAATTATCTTCTTCAATAAGGAGGTGAGTTATGTAATTTGGGTCAGCCAAGCTAATTGAAGATATACTATTGTATAACATTTCTCTTGAAAACAAGCACAAAGAGCCTGAACTATTCTGTTTTGCAAACTTATTTGGTTTGTCGTGGCATACTTTTATGTAAGAAGGCCACCACTTCCAAGTGTACCGTACATAAAAAGCCCACAGGAGCCATCTCCCACCCGCATTGGGCGCGCTATTTCGTTTCGAAGATCGAACGCGGCAAACCAGACTGCCTGATAATACTGGTCAGCGTACCGATTTTTATTTCGTTGTGATTGGGCAATGAGAGGATGATTGTGTTATTTCCCCGTCGTTTCTACAAAATAAGAACTTTTACAACCTGCGCTTGATCTCAGAGGGAGAAGCCGCCTCGAAGAAAAGCTCCACCGCTTCCAGCAGGTTCGAACGCGCAGATTCAATCGTCTCACCCTGGCTGGCAATGTCCAATTCGGGGCAGGTGGCAACGTACCAGTCGTTTTCGCGTTCGATGATCGCAGTCAGTTGTAACGATTTTTTGTTCATAAAAGAACTCCTGTCGATAAAACAATTATACGCTAGAATCGACCTGCCCGATTTGATGAGCTTTGCCAGCGCAGGCGTTCAGTTCATGGAAGTTCCCGGCGAGGGTCAGTCGGCTTCAGCCGACTTCCATGTATTGAGGCGGGACTTTAGTCCCCGCCGATTCTGGCAAGCGAATGACAACCTTCGCGCATACTTTTCATTGCATCAAAACACCCGCGCAGTAAAAGTTTCCTTTTTTCCAGGAGTTTCTCCTCATGCCCATTGAAACCTCCCCCTACCTCACCGACGAAACTGACCAGGAACACGCCCTGGCCGCCAATCCCACGCGCATTGGGCGCGGCGTGGAGAATGAGATCGTCATCGTCAGCAAGCTCTCTTCGCGCGAACACGCCCATTTTGAGAACAGGTAACGTTATGAATCCCAAAGCAATCAGTTTATTCTGCGGCGCAGGAGGTTGCTCTTTGGGCTTTAAGCAGGCCGGTTACGACCTGGTCTTTGCCAGCGATATCGACCGCGCAGCGCTTGCCACATACCAGAAAAACTTCCCCGAAACAAGGCTCCTGGCGGCGGATATTAATCAAATCGATTTCGAGCGGCTGCTCGGTGATCTAAAGATAAGCGCAGGCGAACTGGATTTCCTGATCGGCGGCCCTCCCTGCCAGGGTTTCTCAACCGCCGGGCTGCGCTTTTGGGATGATTTGCGCAATTCGCTGCTGAAGAGTTACGTCAACGCTCTGGGGAAAATCCGGCCAAAGTGGTTTTTGATGGAGAACGTCGAAGGGCTGCTGACGGCCAATGACGGCCTGTACTTCTATGAAGCCACCAGGGCGTTCATCGACCTGGGCTATAAAATCAGGGTCGAAAAAGTCTACGCCCATGAATACGGCATCCCTCAACGCCGCAAAAGAGTCTTCATCATTGGCAATCGCCTGGGCATCGATTTCGACCTGCCGGAGCCGACCAGCACGGTCAAGGGCAAAATTTTCAGGAATTCAGCCCTGACCTTGAAAGACACAATTTCCGGCCTGCCACAACCTGCGAAAGACAGCCAGGAGGCCGTTCCTTATGCAACAGCGCCCATCAGCGCATGGGACGAACAGCTAAGGAACGGGGTCGCCTTTGTCACTGACCACGTTGCGCCTGCGCTCAACGCGCTCCAACTGGAACGTATCAAGCGCTTGCAACAGGGCCAGACCATGAAAGATTTACCGGCGGCCTTACAGCACGAATCGTTCCAGCGCCGCTCCCTGCGCCGGGTGCAGGACGGCACGCCCAGCGAAAAGCGCGGCGGCGCGCCATCCGGGATCAAGCGCCTGGTCTACGACGAACCCAGCCTGACGATCACGGGCGCAGCCACCCGGGAGTTTATCCACCCGCTGCAAGACCGTCCCTTGACCGCGCGCGAAGCCGCCCGCATCCAAACCTTCCCCGATTCGTTCCTCTTCGAGGGCAATGCTTCCGAAAAAATCCAGCAGATCGGTAACGCCATCCCGCCGCTTTTGGCGCGCATCTTTGCCGAGCACATCAAAAACGATTATGGCTTTACGGCAGAAACAGTGGCGGATGGGGGGCTGATCGGCTATTCGCTCACAAAAGCAGAAGCCATGAGTCCGGCGCTGCTGCGGACGAAAGAGTTGCTGGATACCTTGAAAAATCCGCAGCTACAACTGGCGTTGTTTTGAAAGGCTGGACATGAGAAATTCCGTTTTTATCAAGAACCTCTATACAAAATGCAGAATACACGGGGCGGGTGACGCGCAAGTTATCCTTTCTGACAGGGAGATTTATGCCTTAATCACCCTGGCAGTCCACGATCTGCACTGGTCGTTTGCCGAATTGGGCGTTGAGCCAATCGAACTTCCCGCGCCGGATTATTATGGAATCAGCCTGGATTGGTTTGAAGGACCGGCAAATATCACGATTGCGCCCGAAAAGATTCTCTCGGCGCTGACGGCCTGCTTTGATAAAGACCCGGATTTTGCATTATTTATCGAAAACCTGTCTGCCTTGCATCGCAGGCGGGCAAAGTTCAAGAGAATATTGTCCAACCAGCCAATCCCAACGATGGATCAGATTGGGCCAAGAATCCTTTTGGAATACGGCGCTTGCGATACCGAATTGTTGGCAAATTGGATGACCTGGCGAAAATGGATTTATGACATCGACAACCGTTCTGCCCAGGAAACAGGCTATTTGTTCGAGCCAATTTTAGCCAGCAGTTTGGGCGGCGAGTCGATTGGGGCCAAAAACTCGCCCATCAAACGCATCGATGAGAACGGCAATGCCACCAACCATGGCCGGCAGGTGGATTGCCTGATTGCAGATAGCAATACAGCCTACGAACTTAAGTTAAGAGTAACGATTGCCGCCAGTGGGCAGGGCAGGTTTGCAGAGGAGTTATCCTTTCCGGCGGAATGTCAGGCGGCGGGTTATAAACCGGTATTATTGGTGTTGGACCCGACGCCGTCAGGCAGGCTTGCAGAGTTGTCGCAAAAATATCTTCAATGCGGTGGTTCCCTTCTCCAGGGTGAGCAGGCATGGGAACACATGCAGCAACAGGCGGGAAATATCATGTCGATTTTTATTGAAAAGTACATTAAGCCGGCCATCCAGCTTGTCGATGATTTGGTAATCAAATCGCCCCAAAAGATTTCACTTGAATGGGTTGACGACGCGATCAGGGTCTCGAACGAGAGCGTCAGTTACAACATTTCTCGAAAAACCGATGGCTAATCTTTCCCAGGAGCACTCCCCCTCATGTCCATTGAAACCTCCCCCTATCTCACCGATGAAACCGGTCAGGAACACGCCCTGGCCGCCAACCCCACGCGCATTGGGCGCGGCGTGGAAAACGAAATCGTCATCGTCAGCAAACTCTCCTCACGCGAGCACGCCCTCATCCGCCGCGAAGGACGGCGCAGCCTGCTCGAAGACCTGGGCAGCACCAACGGCACCTTCCTGAACGGTGAGCGCGTCCAGGGCAGCGTGCCCCTGCGCGACGGCGACCAACTGCTCATCGGCGGCCTGAAATTCACCTTCCACGACCCCGAAATGACCAGCCGCGAAACCCCCTTCCCGGAACTGGACGTTAACCTGGCAGCCGGCGAAGTCCGCCTGAACCGCCGCCTGGTGCAGCTTTCGCCCAAGGAGTTTGCGCTACTGGCCTTTTTGCACGAAAACCTGGGGCGCGTCTGTTCGAAGGACGAGATCGGGCGCGCCGTGTGGGCCGAATACCAGGAAGGTATCTTCGACTATCAGATCGAGAATCTGGTGCGTCGCCTGCGCAACAAGATCGAAACCGACCCCAACGCCCCGCAATTGCTGTTGACTCTGCGCGGGCTGGGCTACAAGCTGGTGGGGCAGTGAAGTGATATCCACGAAGTTCACGAAGATCACAAAGTTTAAGGTCAAAAGCTTTACGAAACCCGCCCAGGCGTAAACATTCGGGCAACGCCGATATCCACGAAGTTCACGAAGATCACGAATTTTAAGGTCAAAAGCTTTACGAAACCCGCCCAGGTGTAAACGTTCGGACAACGCGATATCCACGAAGTTCACGAAGATCACGAAGTTTAAGATCAAAAGCTTTACGAAACCCGCCTGGGCGTAAACTGTCACCACTTTTGGCGGGTTCCGGTCAATATCCACAAATATACGCAGGATATAGGTTTTGGGCGGAACTTCCAAATCGATCTTTGCTTGATAGACGACCCGCCCTGCCCGCACCAATCCCATTTGCTCCGGTTTTGCCAGCGCAACGGATACTATCTCTTCGCTGATGCCGCGTCGTTTCATTTCCAGTAAAGCATGATCGATAAAAACGAAATCAGTAACAGGCTTTGGTTTCGGCATAGGTAATCAAAGCATAGCACAATCTAAAACGCTGGTAGCAGATACTCTGCTGATACCATAGTCGCCCGGAGTCCATGCCCATCGGCGCGGCCTCTGCCGGTAAAACTACCCATCCGCGTTACCGACCAACTTGATCCATTCCTGGGCCAACGCCTGTCCGGCGGGCGTCTTCCAGTCTTTTTTCAGGTCGGCGTGACATTCGTTTTTCGCAAACTCATTGGCAGCCCGGATGGTTTCCACATCCGGGCGGGCTGACGGATAGGAAGCGCCCTTTAAACGGGTTTTTCTTGCGGTTGGCGCACGATCAATGTGAGATTCGCCGGTTTCGATAAGCCGATCCTGCCGATAACGCCGCCCGGCGACGAGCCGCCGGACTTTGATGCGAGAAACCCGGGAAAGCCCGCCAAATAACAGCATTGATAACTCCTTTGAATTCTCGGAAATCGTCAATAATATCCCGCTCCTTGACAAGACGCATCAAGCTGGTTATCTTACAATCATATTCGGACTGTTTTATCTCTTCAATCATCGGTGGTTTCGATACGGCGGCGGAACAACATCGCCGCCTACTCAACCACCATGCGCCCATAAAGGAGGCCCCCATGAACAAGAAGTTACGTGTACTGGCAATCGTTGTCTTATTGATCGGGCTGATCCCCATCGGTCAGGTTGCCCTGGCCCGCAGCCAGTCCGCCCCCGCGGCGGCTACGGCCATCGTTAGCCCCACCAACGTCTACGTCTCCAACTTCGAAGGCTGGGGCACCTCGCTGGTCTGGTTCGCCAACGTCACCGGCGGCTGGTCAGACACCAACCGCAACGCCCTGGCCGATTTGATCTACGGTTCGAACGGCTTGAAGCTCAACATCGCGCGCTACAACATCGGCGGCAGCCAGGCCTCGCAAGCAGGCATGCGCCCCGGCGGTCTCGTGCGCAGCTATATCAATTCCAGCGGCGCGTACGACTGGACGGTGGACGCCAACCAGCGCTGGTGGGTCTCCGCCGCCGTCTCGCGCGGCGCGAACATCATCGAAGCCTTCTCCAACTCACCGCCCTGGTACATGACCATCAGCGGCGACACGCGCGGCGCGTCCGGCTGCGGCGACAACCTGCAAAGCAGCCAGAACGACGCCTTTGTCGACTACCTGACCGAAGTGGTCAAACACTTCCGCGACAGTTGGGGCGTGACCTTCCGCACGCTGGAGCCGCTGAACGAGCCGATGGGCACCTGGTGGTGCCTGGCCAGCAGCCGCCAGGAAGGCGCTCACATTGGCCGCGCCCAACAAGACCTGCTTGTGCAAAAAGTGGGGGCCGCGTTGGTCGCCAAAGGCCTGACCGGCACACAAGTGTCTGCGCCCGATGAGACCTCGCCGGGCGATTCAAGCGCCAGCATCAACGCCTACAGCGCCACATCCAAAAACTACCTGGCCCAAATCAACACCCACACCTATAGCGGCAACAGCACAGATAAAACCAGCATCCACAACCTGGCGGTCAGCCTGGGCAAACGCCTGTGGATGTCGGAGATCGACGGCAGCGCCGGGACGCATAATCACAACGACATTGCGCCCGGTATGTGGCTGGCAGGCCGCATCACCGAGGATATCAACTACATCAGGCCCGCCGCGTGGATCTCCTGGCAGGTGATTGAAGACGAAGCCAATATGGTCAGCGAGAATGCCAACTGGGGCATGATCCACGCCGACCTGGCCGGGACTTCGCAGGCCTATTACCTCACCAAGAAATACTACGTGATGGGCAACTACACCAAATTCATCCGCCCCGGCTATCAAATCATTGCCGCTGGCGACGCCAAATCGGCGGCTGCCTATAGCGCCTCCGCCAGCACGCTGGTCATCGTCAGCTACAACGACACCACCTCGGCCGTATCGATGACCTACAACCTGAGCAACTTTACCAACGCCGCCGGCCCGGCGACGCCTTACCGCACCTCGGCCAGCGAGAACCTGGCGACGTTATCCAACATTACCGTGAGCGCTAAATCGTTCTCCACCTCGCTCCCGGCCAACTCCGTCACCACGTTTGTGATTACCGGAGTCAGCGGCACCGGCCCAACGGCCACGCCCAACCCCAACGTCTCGGTCAACGACAACACCACCGGAACCGGACAAAACCAGTTCAACTACACCGGCACATGGAGCTACGGCAGCCAGACTGGCGCCTACCTGAGCGATAATCACTGGACCAGCACCACCAATAACGCCTATCAGATCGCCTTCACCGGCAAGCAAGTCCAGATCTACGCGGCCAAGGCCAACAGCCACGGCATCTTCGCGGTATCGATCGACGGCGGCGCTGAGGTGATGGTCGATTTGTACGCCTCAACCCGCGCCGACCAGGTGCTGGTTTGGACCAGCCCGGTCTTGACCAGTGGGAGTCATACGGTCAAGGTGCGCGTTACGGGCACCAAAAATGCCAGTTCCAGCGGCACAGCCATTGTCGCCGACCGCGTGGACATCATTCAATAACAACAACCGGGACGGCAGTTGAACTGCCGTCCTTCGAGTCTGTTATGAAAATAACGTAAGGCGGAATGAATTCCGCCTTACACCCCGCCCCCAGATTTTCATTCTTTGGGGTATTGCCAAACATGATGTCTGACATGAAAGTTGCCATCCCCTGGCGGGCGCGTCGTCCGCTTGTCCGTTCTGCGTAGCAATCCGCTCCCGCATCCGCTTACGCTCCCGTATTCAATTTTCATCCTTCGGGGTGAACTCCGTTCATGGATACTTCGTGGTTAATCTCGCCTTTTGCCTGCCCCCGGCCTGAACCGCCGGGACAGGCTGGACAGCGGTCAGGGCGCAAAGATTTAACTGCCAAGCGCCTAAATCTTGAATAAAGGAGGTGGTGCCATTCACATGTAATTTGCTCCTCCCTTTTTTCTTGAGCAAAAGGTTCCAATGCTCATCAATCGAAACCGACTTTCAACTACGACAATTTGGAGAAGAAAAAAATGAAGAAGAACATCGTATTTTTCGTCATGGTCGCCGCGTTACTGTTGGCAAGCTGCGCCCCTGCGACACCGGCTGCTGCGCCGGCTACTGACACACCGGCCGGCCCTGTGACCATCACTTTCTGGTCGTGGGTCCCCCACATTGAGGACCAGGTTGCCGCCTTTAACGCCAGCCAGACGGCCATCAAGGTCAACTACGTCAGACCGGCCGGCGGCACCGCGATGTATAACTCCCTCAAAGTGGCGCTGCAAGCCAATACCAACATCCCCGATGTTGTCCAGCTTGAATACCAGCTTGTGCCCAGTTTCATTGCCCAGGATGCGCTGCTCGACCTGACCGCTTATGGCGCGAACGATGTCAAATCCCAGTTCGTCCCGTGGACGTGGGCCCAGGTTTCGCAAGGAACCGGCGTCTACGCTTACCCGCAGGATGCCGGCCCAATGGTCATGTTCTGCAACGATGCGGCGCTCGCCAAGGGCGGGGTCACCGCGCCAACCACGTGGGATGAGTTTGCTGCGTCAGCAGACAAAATGCACAAGGCTGACGCGAACGCTTACCTGTCCAATTTCACCGCCGACCAGGGCTGGATTTTCGGTATCCTGTGGCAGGCGGGCGCGCGCCCGTTCAAAGTGGACGGCAAGAACATCACCGTCAACTTCACCTCGCCGGAAGCGATGAAGGTTGCCAAGTTCTGGGGCGACCTGATCAAATCGGGCAATTTGAGCGCGGTGGATACCTACACCAACGACTGGAACACGGCGCTTGGCAACGGCAGCGTTGCCTGCTGGCCGACGGGAGCATGGGGCACATTCCTCTCTGCTTCCTCGCCGGATTACAAAGGCAAGTGGAAGGTTTACCCGATGCCGCAGTGGACTGCCGGTGGCAAGATCAACGGCAACTATGGCGGCTCCGCGATTGCAGTCACAAAAGCCTCTGCACACCCCAAAGAAGCTGCCGCATTTGCGCAGTGGCTGAACGTGGACGCCAAGACCACCCTGGCCCTGACCAATCCTGACGGCGCCGGACTCTTCCCGGTAACGCAGTCCACGCTCTCAAACCCGGACTGGAAAGATATCAAATACGACTACTGGAGCGGGCAGGCCATTCACCAGGTCATGTCCGATGCAGCCCAGCAGGTTGACGTAAACTTTTCCTGGAGCCCGTTTACCGACTTTGTGTTCACGACCTACGCGGACGAGATCGCCAAAGTCAAAGCCGGCACCATCACCTTCGAGCAAGCCTTGCAAGATCTGCAGGACAAAACTGTAGCCTACGGAAAAGACCAGGGCTTCACCGTTACCACTCCGTAACCTAAGCCGACCCTCCGGGAATCTCCGTGATCTATCCCCAACCCGTATGTCGAGATTAATCT
>JBARBA010000076.1:0-4052 GCA_049792555.1 Anaerolineales bacterium | reverse complement strand
GCCTGAACCTGGCGCAAATAGGCCACCGCCTGCTCGCGGTTCTTCAATTGCAGGCGCTCCAGAAGCTGCGCCATGTGGTACTTTATGGCTGCTTCCGTCACGCCCAGTTCGCGCCCGGCTTCCTTATAAGTCAGGCCGCGCGCCACCAAGCGCAGCGCCTCCCACTGGCGCGCGGTCAATTCTGCCGGGATGGCTTCGTCGTCGCTTTCGGTTTGCGCAACCGCCCCGGCGCGGTTGAACTCACTCAGCAAACGCGCGGCAAGCTGCGGCGCAATCTGGATTTCGCCGCGCGCCAGCCTGTCCAGGGTCGAAAAAAGCTGGTTGGCGTCCAGGCTTTTCAACAAGTACCCCGCCGCGCCGTATTTGACGGCGTCCAACAGGTGTTCGTCGTCTTCCGAGACCGTCAGGAGCACCACCTGGGTCTCAGGGAATTCGGCTTTGATGCGGCGCGTGGCTTCGATGCCGTCGCAGTTCGGCATTTGGACGTCCATCAGCACTACGTCTGGGCGCAACGCTTTCACCTGCTCGCAGGCTTCCAGCCCATCGCGCGCCGTAGCGATCACCGTCAGGCCGCGCGCCGCCAACAGATTGCGCATCCCGTCCAGGAAGAGCGGCTGGTCGTCGACCAGCAGGATGCGCAAACTGTAGACGTCTTTCGGGTTTTGAGCGGACGCCGGGGCTGACGTAGTTGGGACATACACCAATACCTTTGTGCCGTTCCCTGCGCCGGAGCGGATTTCCACCCGCCCCCCAAGCTGCCCGGCGCGCTCGCGCATAATGCCCAGCCCAAAGTGTTCCTGTTCCGCGCCGGGCGCAAGCTGCGGATCGAAGCCACGGCCATCGTCGCTGACGATCAGGGTCATCTCGCCGGGCTGCAGGCTGATCAACACCTCCACCCGCCGCGCTGCGGCGTGTTTGCGGATGTTGACCAGCGCCTCCTGGACGATGTGCAAAAGCTGGTCTTCCACGGCCGCAGGCAAAACAGGCAGCTTCGCTTGCGGCGGACTGAAAACGGTTTCGATGCCCCAGGCCTGGTGGAAAGAGTCCAGGCAGGCTTGCAGGGCTTGGATAAAATCGCGCTGCGGCGGGGCCGAATCGCGCAAACCCAAAATTGTGTGGCGCAGGTTGGCGTGCGCATCCTGCGCCACCTGGACGATCTCCTCCAGGTTTTTCTGCGCCGCGTTGGGTTGGTTCTTCCCCAAAAGCGTTTGGGCCGCCTGCGCCTGGACGTTGACGTAACCGAGGATCTGCCCAATGCCGTCGTGTAATTCACGCGCCACACGCTCGCGTTCCTCGAGCGTTGCCAGTGCGCGCTGCTGCTCGACCACCTGGGCCTGCGTCTGGCGTAGCGCTTCTTCGGCCTGTTTGCGCTCGCTAATATCGCGTATCGCGGCGGTGACAAACGCTTTGCCGCCCAATTGCAGCGGGCTCAACAGAATATCCACAGGGAACTCGCGCCCGTCCCTTTTTACGGCGAATAACTCCAAAGCTGTGCCCATCGGGCGCATGTGCGGTTGCGCAAAAAAAGAGCTAATATCCTGCGCGTGTTTGGCATGGAAACGCTGTGGAATGAGAATGTCGATTTTCAGGTTCAGCAATTCCTCGCGGGCATAGCCAAACAGATTTTGCGTTTGTTGGTTGACGCGCATGATGCTGCCGGTCTCGTCCACCATCAGCAGGGCATCGGGAGTGAATTCGAATAACTCTTCCGCAACTTTCCTGCTTTCTTCCAGCGCTTCTTCCGCCTGTTTGCGCTCTGTAATGTTACGGATAATGGCCGTATAAAACCGGGCTTCGCCAACCTGCCATTCGGCCAGTGACATTTCCAGAGGGAACTCGCCGCCGCTTTTGCGTAACCCCTGGATTTCAACGGTTTTTCCGATCACATGGCTCTCGCCGCCGCTTTGCACGCGCGCCATGCTTGCAAGGTGTTCATCGCGGAAGCGGGGCGGCATCAAGACGGTCAACGGCTGGCCGACGATTTCTGCATCCGGGTAGCCGAAGATGGCTTCTGCCCCGCCGTTCCACCCCGTAATATTCCCCTGGCTGTCCGCCGTAACGATGGCATCGCTGGCAGATTGCGACACCGCCCGGTAGCGCGCCTCGCTTTCCTTGAGCGCTTCTTCCGCCTGTTCGCGCTCGGTAACGTCATGGATGATCGAATAAAGCAGCGCGCGCTGATTGACTTCAATAGGCACGGAATGGACTTCCACCTGGCGAATTTCTCCCGAAGCCAGCCGGTGCGGAACGTGAAGATAATTGAGCTTGCCTGTTTGAACGTCGCGCCGCAGCTTTCCGCTTTCTTCAGGGGGGAGGATATTGACCTGCTGAATACTCATTTGTTGCAGCGCATTCGCAGGATAGCCGTAAAAATTCACGGCGGCCTGGTTTGCCTCGACAATGGCTCCAGACTCTGGATCGACCAATAGCATAACCGCCGAATGGCTGGCGAACATCTGGCGGTATAACGTCTCGCTTGCGCGTACGGCTTGTTCAGCTCGTTGGCGTTTGACCATGTCGTTTTCCAAATTGACAACCAGCCGACCATTGACTTGCAAGAACAAGTTCAATGTCAGGGCAATTTGCAGGATTTGATAAAAGAGGATCACGATCGAGTCGGAGCTTGTTTTTAAAAAGTCGTTGCCTGGATTAAAGGTCAAATCAATGAGGATGCGGGCCAGGCTGATCAGGCAGATCAAGATGGCAATTACGCCCGAATTGCGTATATTGGAAGATGCAACCGGATCGAGTCTGCGAAAAGTAAACCAGGCGATCTGGGAAGCAAAGATAAACATACAAACTGATACGTTGATATTGCGCGCCAACAGGCTGGGGTGGAGATAAGTAAACCAGGCATGCACAAAAATGAAAACGGCCAGCACGATATAGTTGTGGATTTGCGATCCCGCTTTGCCAACAAAACGTTCCAGCCCCATATAAAGCGACAGGATTCCATAAACGATCAACGCATTGGCGATCACAATCGATAGAAAATCTGGCGCGACGCCGCGGAACGCGAAAAGCACAAACCCCATAAAGATCGCCACATACTGCCCAAACCAAAACCCGATCCCCGCAAAACGTTTACGGTTTTGCAACCAAAGAAGCGCCATGACGATTGCGCAAACAAGGTTGGTGGTGATGTAACTGAGAATCATGGTTCGTATGTCTATCATTTGACGTCGGCCCGTGTTGGGTAAAATTTCCTGGTTGGGGTTTGCGCGAGGAGCCACTTTGAAAGTGGAGATTGTTGGGGTGATTATATCCCAGGGCAATACCCCGCTTTGCGCGAGCGTAACGTAAAGGATCGTCAAAAAACCGCGCATCCCTCCGCGCTATGTCCCTGCATTCATCCGTCCGTTGTGACAGGGTCTACCCTTGTCCCGACCCGTCCCCGCCGGTCTGCCCACGTTTTGCAATGAAATCAAAACGCAGCAACACAAACCACTGTCCTATAATTTACTCATCGCAGGGGCAGTAACCGAAGCCCCCGCAAAACCAACCCTATTTTTTTACGTTCAGGAGATGTGATGAAATGGCAGCAAAAAAGATACAAGCATGGACGGAGTTTGGCCCGCGACTGGAACCCGCCGACCCGATCACTCCGGAGACGCTGATCGAGCATATCGTTCAGGGCACCAACCAGACCAGGGGCAGCGTCAAGGCTATCCTCGACGAATTGGATGCGCAGATCGAGATCGGTTTGAAGGAAGGCCGCGTGGTGCAGTTGCCCAACGGCACGCACTTCAGGCCCACCGGCAAAAAAGACGGCAGCATCCAGGTGGATGTGCGCGTCAACCCCGACCTGGTTCAGCGCGTCAACGGCCTGTTCCGCGGCAAGTGGCGCAATTCCGATAACATCGGCAAAGACGAGCAGGAGATCGTCGACCAGTGGAACGCCAAGCACCCAGATGACCCGATTGCGTAGCCCGATATACCAGCAAACTTCCGAAGCCTTCAAAGCTTCGGAAGTTTTTTTGCTCATTGAGAATCACGGTATGTCGGCGGTCAGCCCGTAAGTCGAGACGAAGTCTCGACTTACGGGCTGATGT
>JBARBA010000075.1:0-4432 GCA_049792555.1 Anaerolineales bacterium | reverse complement strand
AGGTTTGACTCAACCAAACAAAGACGCCGGGACCAGCCGGCGACTTTTTTGTTTGGGATGTTTTTACTTTTTGATTGTCCAAAGCTCCGTGTTGTCAAACTTGCAGGAAGTGCCAAAAGATTTGTTGGTCCCCGAAAGTACGGTATATGCGAGCTTGCCAGTAGTTAGCTTTCCTTGAAGACCGGTGAAGGTTTTTATCAGCGTGTCGTTAACCAGGACGCGGAATTGGTTGTCTTCCACAATCAAGGTCAATTTCGCTTGACCGTTCTGGGCCGGTTTACCGAAAGTTCCCCTGCCCATGCTCTTCCAGCGGTTGCTCACGTACGAGGCCATTTCCACGTAGCCCTTCAAGGAAAGGTACAACACGTAGTTGTCGTTGTTTCCCTGGATGCGGAAGACATAGCCACAGCCGGAAGAATCTGCTGCGCTGCTGGCGCTGTCCCAGCGGATGTTGCTTGTAATGATGAAGTTATCCGGGGAAACCAGTGGGATCGTATCCCAAAAGAAGTAGTTGATTTTGGCCATGGAATTGCTATAGCTTGCCAAGTAAATATAAGCTCCATCAGTTGTCGAAATATACCCGGCTTTTTGATATTCCTCGACTTTGGCGGTAAAGTCCGCGACGCGCTGGGTGGCCGTCGCATTGGGTGTAATTGTCGGTGTGAGGGTGATCGTCGGCTTGGGCGTGACTGTGGGGGTGAACGTCACCGTCGGTTTGGGCGTGGCCGTCGGCGGCAGGGGGGTGTTCGTCGGGGTTGGCTGCGGGGTGGCCGCCAGGGCGCAGGACGAGAGCAGCAGGCTGGCGATGACCAACAATGCGGCGAAGGAATAGAAGGTGCGTGTTTTCATTTTACATTTCTCCTGGGTTGAATGGATGATGCAGGTCTGCGGCGCGTGCGGTTGCGGGCAACCTGCTGTGATTGTGTATAGTGTAACAGGGAAGTAAAGGGGGTACCCCCCCAGGTGCGGCGGGCCTTTGATGAACGCTGGGCCGGTGTTCATGCGGTTGTTAAGCGCATTTCCATTTCTTGTGCTCCAATTTGACTCGTCCAGAAAATTGCCGAAGGCCGCGACCCCATTCGGCTGATCTACCGTACTCGCAAGCAGTGCAATTGTGACTTGGGGCAATTCGCTATTGCGAGCAGCGCGGCTATCGCCGCGCAGATTGTGGCAGAAACCAGGAAACCGAAACTTAAGGCAAGAGAGATTAGGGGGACGCCGCCAGACAGCGAAACCCGTTGGGGTCCCCCGTGAGGTCGGACTCAACGCCGAAGCGACCGGCGCTCCGCTCGGCTGATGAATCGAAGTAGAAGGCGCCCCCGCGCGGCACCCGGTAACTTCCACTATCTGGCCCCGTGGGGTTGCGATAGGGCGAGTTCTGGTAATAGTTATCCCCATACCAATCTGCCACCCACTGCCATACGTTCCCTGCCATGTCCAGCGCGCCATACGGACTGGCCCCGGCCGGGTATTTACCGACTTCGGTTGTATCGTCCACATTCTCATCAAAGTTGGCCAAGTTGGTATTGGGAGCTTGATTGCCCCACGGATAGATGCGCCCGTCCGTTCCCCGCGCCGCTTTTTCCCACTCCGCTTCAGTCGGCAAGCGCCGTCCCGCCCAGGCGCAATAATTTTTGGCGTCGTCCCAGGTAACATAGATAACCGGATAGTTTGCATACTGCGCATTGCCGTAATAGCTGGCGCGAGTATGGGACTTTGTCGCTTGGGGCGGCAAGCATTGTCCAGCCTGCACACACCTGGCGTACTGCGCGTTGGTCACTACCGTCCGGTCTATCCAGTACGCATCCAGGTATACCGTATGCTGTGGCTTTTCGTTATCAAAAAAAGAGACGGGATATTTTTTTACGGCCTGGGCTATTTCGGCATCCGTTGACCCCATCAAAAATTCACCCGCCGGCACGTATACCAGCACCATGCCATCCTTGGGAGATACCCGGGTGGCGCCAATATTCAATGCAGGCGCGGCAAGCGCCGCGATGGCCATCACGATCACGAGCAGGATCGCCAAGATGAAGACCCTTGTTTTCACAGGTTGTTCCTTCCTTCAACTTTGCTATTTCGCGTACTGTCGAAGAGCACGCCGCCGAACGGCTGGCTTTTACCGGCGCGGGGCGGGTTTGGCGGGAAAAACCCAAAGGTAGAACCGGCTAAAGGCATTGAATCCCCGGTGGGGAGGCGAAGCCTGCCCCGCGTCCGTGCGTAAGCAGTGTTGGCTTGCCTGCTTGCGTACCAGAACCAAAACTTTTCTGGACTACTATATACCGCTCATTCGTATCATCTCAATAATCGGTGGTTGAGTAGGCGGCGGTGATGTCCCGCCGCCGTACACTGCACCGAACGCAGTGCAGGTGTCGAAACCACCTGTAACAACAACTCATCCGAAATATTGAGATGATACGCTCATTCTTTATTTTTTACATACAGCCTCCCCGGCCCCCGCAACCCTGTAGAACCATATCCTATGGTGCGATACCCTATGGGCGTGATGTCTGGGCAAGTGAGACCGGGGAGGCTGTTTTTGTTTACGACAGCGAGTCGGCGAACCCCTTGATATCGCGGAGGGTGGCTGCGGATACTTCGGGGAGCGCCTTGAGGAAAATCGCGTCACCGGCGTGGCAAGTGCCGTTGACCGTCCGGCTGTAAACGTTCACTCCGGCCGCCGTGAGCGTGCGGAAATACTTTAAGCCCTCATCCCGCAGGGGGTCCAACTCGTTGACCGAGATGACGTGCGGCGGCAGGCCTTGCAGGTCTTCAGGCTTGGCGTAGTACGGCCAGCAAAGCGGGTTGTTGTCGTTCTTATGATCGGGGTCGTAGATGGAGGCTGCCACGCCCAGCATGGCGCAGCTCAAAAAGAATTCATCGTTTTCGTAAAGCGAGGGCAGTTCCGGGATTTTGTCCGCATAGGCGTTGGAGATATAGGGGCACATGGCATAGACCCCGGCAATTTGCTCCAACTTGCCATCTTGTTTGGCTTTCAAACCCACCGCCAGGGCCAGGTTGCCGCCGCCGGACTCGCCCAACACAGTAATTTTGGAGCATCCCAGGGCGGCCCGGTTGTCAAAAATCCACTGCAACCCGCTCATGCAATCGTGCAGGCCCGCCGGGAACGGGTGGTTGCCCAGCTTGCCCCCGGCATTGCGGAACTCCACCCCCACCGCCACCATGCCCATGACCGCCAACTCATCACGCCAGCGCACGAAGGTATTATCTGTCGTCTCCAGCATCGCCATGGCGCCTCCATGAATATGATAGACGCACGGCAAAATGCCGGCCGTATTTTGGGGCCGGTGGATATACAGGTTGATATCGTTGTCGTCCTCTCCCTTGATGGTCACAGTGCGTCTTTCCACGTTCTCAAGCGGGGGCAGGTCGGCGAACAATGCGTCGAATACCGCTTGAAAGCCCAGTTCGGCTTGGGTTACAAAGTCCAGCCTGTCCTGGAGCGGCGCGTCCGCCGTTACCGGGGGAGGGGCGGACGGAACGTCCAGGCCAAGCGGCGCGAGCGCGGCGACCATCTTTGGATGGGCGCGCGGCTCGGTCTTCAAGATCAGGCCGGGGTTGCCGAGGTGGCCGGGCAGGCAGGGCTGCGTGCTGAGTTTGGGGGGAAGTGTAGTCATTTGGTTTATCCTTTCTGATGATATGAAATATGGGAGGCTCGATGAGTGTTGCAGGCGCGTAACGTCTGAATCACTTGCATTTGTGTCTGTCGCTGAAAACATTGCGGCAGCAGGTTTTGAGTTTGACGATGCGATTTTCGGCCAGGATGACATTGTGGAACGGAGCGGGACTATCCCCGTAGGAACGGAGCGGGGTTATCCCCACCGACCGTCATTGGGCGGGCTTACCATTCCGTACGCAATCGATTCAAGAATGCTTTGGCGTACTCACGCCCTTCTTCTGCCAACCGCTTCCCGGTTGGCGTCTGAAATTCCACGTTATCCAAATATTGGCGCTCAAATATATCGGCGGATTCTTCTATAAGTTGGCCTCGCGCTCCGCCGGTGGTAAATGCCTTTGCTTATCCCAAATGCGCCGAGTAGCTCAAGATAGTTTGCATCGTGGACGATCTTTTCTTCTGCTGTTTGAGGCCGGGCAAGATGTCGCGCAAGACTCTCAAAGCTTTCTTCTATCTTTGGCTCTGACCAACCTAAACCAAGCAGGAAGGTTTTCGCTTCTTCGGCGTAACTGCTCAGGCTTTTGCACGTTATGGCTCACACCTGCCCTGGCGGGCGGTGCCAGGGAATAGAACGCGGATGACGCTGATGTTGCGGATTCGCGCGGATTTCTTAAGGTTTTATACCCTGACGGGCATTCGTCCGCGAAAATACCCTGTGGGCACGATGTCAGATCAATCCGCCGAATACCCTGGCGGGCACTCGTCCGCGTTCTATTTCTTGGTGGTGAGCAGTTA
>JBARBA010000074.1:0-3332 GCA_049792555.1 Anaerolineales bacterium | reverse complement strand
GTGGGAGAGGAATGCTATAATTCGGGCAATGCTTTGTTGGCCCACCGAATTAAGGCAACTTTACACGGATAAACAAACAATGTTTAAGCAAATAACTCGCTGGCTCGACCCTATACTTCTTATCGGCTTGACAATCTCCATCACTATTAGTGTTGTGATGGTTTTGACAGGCAATGACTCTTTACCGAGTTTATCTGTTGGACTTTTGTCTACCATCATCACATTATTAATTGATGTTATCGCTAAAATTCAGAAAGCCGAAAATGCTTTTCTCGACGCAGCAGGTTTTTCACGAATTCTCACTGATAAGTTTATCGGTTCTTCTTTACAGGAAATAGCCGATAGATACGAGAAAGTAAAGAGCTGGAATTTCAGTCATTACAATAGTATTGCTGAAACCGCAATTGATGAATGTCGCGCGATGCTTCGCGAAATTGCAAGTGGCTCGGTAATCGTTAAAGCAAAAACTATCCAAGGGTATGGGGTTAAAAGCATTGAACAAGCGAGACATGATGTAAAAGCTATTCACATTGGTTCAATGGAATTTTGGAATTCAGATTTTGGGATAAGGTATTTCGAACTCAATCGGGCTGCGGTAAAACGCGGTGTGAAAATAACTCGAATATTCGCTCTCGCACCTGATGAAATAAAAAACTTCATCGAAAAATTGAAAGAGCAAGAACGTGCAGGAATACGCGTTCTTATTGTAAAGCCTGGCCGGGTAGACCATGAGTTTGTCATCACCGATGAACAAGTTTTAATTGACTTTGAAGTGGATACAACCAGAGATTACAGGCTCGAGAGAATTATTATTGAGCCTACGCAAGTAAAACGGAGACGCGAGGAATTTCAAGAGCTTGTTACCAGATACGCAAAGACCCTCAAAGATGTTTTATCAACGCTGTAGAAAGGCAGGCTAACAAGTGTGCAGGAAACTCAGTTACGTATCTTTCCATAGGTGGCTGGCGCAACCCGGCGAGCGCCTAATGCAACCATTACTGCTTACCCGGTAGAGTAAGGAACGTACCTATGATTAAAGAATTGGATATCGTTGTACTCGCCAAAGACCTGAAAGCACATCATCTCAAACGCGGCGACGTTGGCACAGTCGTGCATATTTACGCCGATGGGGCAGTCTTCGAAGTGGAGTTTATGACCGGGGAAGGAAAAACCATCGCCGTCGCAACGCTTGAAGCGCAGGATATCCGCCCGATGCGCCACATGGACATCCTGCACGTCCGGGCTTATGCTTCGGCGTAAGAACCTGTAAAGGATAACTTCGCAAGGACATATTTTATGCAAACTCAAAACAGCTTTTCGGCCTTTTTAATATTAGGCGTCCTCGTTTTAATTTACGTAGCTTTTCATCTATACTTGGTAAGCGCCGCAAAGAGCATTATCCGTGAATATCTCCAGCCGAAAGGCATTACAAATATCGATATTCAAAGCGAATGGTTCACTTTTGACCGCGACACGATGACATTTACTGTGGAATATACAATGCCGGATGGCAACCGTCGAACAAATCGTTGCAAATTGCACCAATGGTGGATATTTTTGGATAACGAAGTTTTTTGGGTTGAGCCAATATAGCCTCCAACCCTGATCCTTTCATACCCGGCAACGCGGAGATTTTCAGAATCTCCGCGTTTTATTTTCTCCGCTTTACAAGAGCCGAAGGGGTAGCGTACAATACTGTCACGCTCAAACCCAACCGCAAAACAAGGCCACACCCGATGACAGCCACCATATTCCTTGAGGACAAAGCCAGGGACATCATCCGAAAATCTCTCGAAGAAAACGGGATGGTGAATATCGTCATCGAACGAGATTGGTCTGCCTTGAACTTCATACTAAAATTCGACGTAACGTATACCATGCCCAACGGAGTCCGCTACACCAATCGCTGCAAACTGTACACGGTATTGTTTTTCGTGGACGATAACATTCACTGGCGCGACCCGCTCTAACCCCTAACCTCCCCATGTTCGAATACGAAATCACCGCCCAACAAGGCCGCGCCCGCGCAGGCCTGTTCCATACCCCACACGGCAACCTGCAAACACCGGTCTTCGCGCCGGTCGGCACACAGGCCACCGTCAAAACGCTGACGCCCGTCCACCTGCAAGAACTGGGCGCGTCGCTGGTGCTCGCCAACACTTATCATTTATACCTGCGTCCCGGCGACGAGTTGGTGGCCGCGCTGGGCGGCCTGCACACCTTCATGCAGTGGCCGCATCCCATGCTGACCGATTCGGGCGGCTTCCAGGTCTTTTCGCTGGCGCAGATGCGCAAGATCGACGACGACGGCGTGACCTTCAAGAGCCACATCGACGGCTCGACGCACCGCTTCACCCCCGAAAAATCCATCGCCATCCAGGAAAACCTGGGGGCAGACATCATCATGGCCTTCGACGAATGCTCCGACCCGAACGACCACGCCTACAGCAAAATTGCCATGGAACGCACCCACCGTTGGGCCGAACGCAGCCTGGACGCCAAGACCCGCGCCGACCAGGCGCTCTTCGGCATCGTGCAGGGCGGCGTGGACCCGGGGCTACGCGCCGTTTCGGCGGCGTTTATCGCCTCCCTGCCCTTCCCCGGCGTCGCCATCGGCGGACTCTCTGTGGGCGAAAGCAAAGACGAGATGCACGCCATGCTCGACGTGGTCACGCCGCTGCTGCCCGAAAACAAGCCGCGCTACCTGATGGGCGTCGGCACACCCGAAGACCTGATCAACGGCGTGCTGCGCGGCATCGATATTTTCGACTGCGTGCTACCCACGCGGCTGGCGCGTCACCACGCCGCGTTCAGCCCGGACGGGCGGCTGAACATGATGAACGCCGAATTTGCCCGCGACCCGCGCCCGATCGACGAAACCTGCGACTGTTACACCTGCCGCACCTTCAGCCGCGCCTACCTCCGCCACCTGATTATGGCAAAAGAGTTGCTGGCGGGGACGCTGCTCTCGATCCACAACCTGCGCGCATTGGTGCAGTTGATGAACGAGATTCGCGGGATGATCGTTGCCGGGAATTTCGAAGAAAATGCGCCGGGGCTGCTGGAAAGGTGGAAGCATAATGCGGGGAGGAAGGGCAGTTAATGGTTGGCAAAATAGCTTCCTGGTTTTCCCCCGATACCTACCAATTCAACAAACCTTTCCACACCCCCGCCGCGCGCGGATTGCTGCTGCTGGCGCTGCTGATGCTTGCATTCGCGCTTGTCGCCCAGGGGATCGGCCTGTCGTCCCTGAGCGCCAGCCTGCCGCCGCCCGCCCTCGACACGCGCCACCCCGAAGTCAACGCCAAGCTCACCTACCTGGAAGCCTTCGC
>JBARBA010000073.1:0-2676 GCA_049792555.1 Anaerolineales bacterium | reverse complement strand
GCTTACAGCAATTTTTCTGCTGTTTTTTGTCGATTTCAGTTGTTTTTGATAATACTTTCACAGTCTCTACCATTATTGCGCCACAACAAATCACAACATTCAGGGCAATTTGGCTATTGCCCATTGCATCCTATGGATTGCGCCTTATCGCATTTGTGCCCACTTTGCCTGGGGATTTGTCTGGCTTATTGACAACGGCAGGCTAATGGGGGACCCCTGTCACGGCTTTCTCATAAAAAACCGTAGGGAACTGTAGTACAATCCGCGTCCCCAAAATTATGGCAAAAATCCCCAGCAAATGACTAACGAAGTGCCTTACAGTAGGGAGCAAATTACTAGCTTTGTCGACCTATTGAAAAATGAACTGCCAGAGCACCGCGATAATCGGGGTAAGCGCCACCCATTAGCGTTAGTTATTGCTGCATTTGTGTTAGCCACACTGGTAGGACGCCAAAAGCTTTCCAGTATTCATCGTTTTATGCGCAATCGAGCGGATTGGCTGCACGAACTGACCCAAATCCCAAAAGTAAAACCTATCTCCCGTGCCCATCTGCCGCGTTTGTTGGATGGTCTGAATTGGCCAGTGCTGAATGAACTCATTGAACGCTGTTTTGGTGTGCGGATACAGTCCCATGAACCCCAAAAATGGGTGGCGATCGATGGCAAAGCGTTACGCGGCACGCTGGATGCTGGTGACAAGCAAAATCTAATTCTGGCGGTTGTTCACGATACACGGGAAGTCGTCGCGCAAGCCCGGCAATGTGGGGACAAATCTAGTGAGATTCCGGTTGTTCGTGAACTATTAAAAGACAGCGGCCTGGAAAAACAAAAAGTGTCGCTGGATGCGCATCACTTTAATCCGGCTACTACGGCTCAAATTCATCAGGCCGGTGGTCTTTATTTAACCCAGGTCAAAGAAAATCAAGCGGTATTCTTGCAGCAATGCAAACTGTTGCATACCCAGACTTTGCCTCTTGCCGAAACGGTTAGCCATGAAAAAGAGCATGGTCGTGTCACCACGCGCAGTGCCCATGTGTTCTCCCTGGCATTGTTAACCCTGGATTCACGATGGAAAAACAGTGGGTTATCGACGCTGATCGTTGTAGAGCGGGAAACCTTCGAGACTGCCAAACAAAAAACCAGTTTTGAAACGTCCTATTATGTCAGCAATGCCGTGCTCGAAGCCGACGTTATCAAACCGCTTGCTGAGGAGCTGACTCAAGCTATCCGGTGTCACTGGGGCGTAGAATCCAATAATTGGATTCGTGATGTCACCTTTAATGAAGATCACACCAAAACTAAAGCAGGCAACCAATCGCAAATCATGGCTTTGTTGCGAGGTCTTGCTATCGAACTGATCAGAAAAACATCACCAAAAAACTTTCAGGCCGCCATCGAGAATTTCGTCGATTCTATTTCTACTCTGGAATCAATGCTCAAGGAAGTAAAGTTTTTATGAGAAAGCCGTGGGGCGGCACCGACGCGGTATTGATTTTTGACGAAAGCGGCTTTGCCAAGAAAGGCGAGGCATCTGCCGGCGTTGCCAGACAGTGGAATGGCCGTCTGGGGAAAGTCGATAACTGTCAGGTGGGCGTCTTCGCGACTTTATGCCGAGGCGACATGGCCACGTTGATCGATGCGAGGCTCTATTTGCCGGAGGCTTGGTGTAACGATGACGAACGTTGCAAGAAAGCCGCGATACCGGAGGATAAACGGCTGTTTCAAAGTAAAACGCAGCTGGCGTTGGCGATGCTTAAAATCGCCCAGCAGCGTGGCATCCAATTCGGCTACGTCGGCATTGACGGCGGTTACGGCAAGGAACCGGCTTTTCTGCGTGGCGTCGATGAACAAGGCTGCCGGTTTGTAGCGGATGTCCATTGCGATCAAACAATTTATCGGCAAGACCCCGAGCCGCTGGTGCCCGAGTGGTCAGGTCGCGGCAGACAGCCAAGCCATCGTAAACCTCAATCTGCTCCGCAACGCGTTGATCAATGGGCAGCCGCCCAGCCACCTGATGCTTGGCAGCGACTAACCTTGCGTGAGGGCGAAAAAGGCTTATTGGTTGCCGATTACCTGCATGCCCATGTTTGGGTTTGGGATGGTGAAGAAGAACAGGCGCGCTGCTGGCATCTCTTGGTGCGCCGGGAAATCGGCGCGGACAGTATCTCTCACTATTGTTTATCGAATGCGCCGCTGGATACGCCCTGGCAAGAGCTGGCACGAGTGCAGGCGCAACGATTCTTCATTGAACACAGTTTTCGGGAGGCGAAAAGCGAATGCGGCATGGCCGACTACCAAGTCCGCCGCTGGGATGCCTGGCACAATCATATGGCTTTGGTGATGCTGGGAACGCTATTTCTGGTTAAACAGAAAAAAACGGGGCGCCAACAGTGGCCCATGCTGTCATTCAACGATTTGGTCACAGCGCTTGAGCATCTACTCCCCCGCAGACAACTCACGGCTGAAGAATTAGCCGACATTATCAATAAGCGGCACTATCTACGTCAAAAGGCGAAGGAATCACACGCCAGAAGGTCTCAAGTGGCGCGTGAATGAATCTGACAAAGTAGAATTAAGAAAGCCGGGAAATACCTCGGCCGTTCGCCCCGTTTCCACCCAGATCAGGTGTCCTTCAAGCAGATCATGAACGACGGTCATGCAGTCATGGCCTTTGGC
>JBARBA010000072.1:0-4301 GCA_049792555.1 Anaerolineales bacterium | reverse complement strand
GTATGTGACTTCTTTGGCTGGATGGCATTCATCAAAATCTCGAGGGACTTTCCGCGCGGCGTAGGGATGATATAACCGGTTTTCTCGATCTGATTGAGCATGGCATTCAGGGTCACGTCGCGGTGGTCGATCAAATCTTCGAAACGGAGGCACATTACCGACGGCTGTTCCAGCCACTCGAAAACGCCTGCGTAACGTTCGCGCACGCTGACCATGCGCAGGCCGTCCTGGTCGATGCCGGTAATTGCCACCTTCAAGCGCGCCGCAACATCGGGCAGGGACTGGTAATAAGCATGCATGGCATGTTCCTCGCGCATGTCGGTGGCGAAAAAAACCTGTGAGACCAGCAAATCGCGCGGGTCGCGGTAGATGAAGTAGTTCACCCGGTTGGGTCGGCACAGGAAAGCGGTGTTTTCCGGCGTCGCATCCAGGTAGCCCCAACCGATCACGCCCTGCGGAATGCGGCCCAATGCGGCCAGAATCTCGTCTGCTGTCAGCCGCCCACAGTCCGCTTTCGTGGGGCGGACCGGTTCTTCATCCACATAGGCGTAGGGCGCAATTTGGCAGAGTCCATTCAAAACTTGCAGCAGCAAGTGCGAGCCGCTCTTGGGCTTGGCGTTGCCAAAAATCGGCGGGGCTTCGTCGAATTTCAGGCGCTGCCAACGCAAAACGGCCTGGGCAGTCTTGCCCGGGCCTCGTAGTGTGCGGCGGAGTTGATCGGGGAGTTCCATAAATATCCACGACCCCCTAACGGGGGCAAGCGGACACGAAGAACCACGAAGTTAAAAGCTTTGGTTTTCTTCTTGCCCTTCGTGCGCTTCGTGGATTAATCGCCTTTACTCACTGTCTTTGACGCGGCGCAGTTTCTTTAACGCGCCAAGCTCGCTATCGTACACTTTCTTCACGCCATTGCCCAGCGCTTCTTCGGTCACGCGGACGTACTTGACCAGCCTCTCGAACCCGCCTGGTTCCACCGAAGCAGCCTGGTCGCCGCCCCACATGGCGCGGTCGAGGGTGAAGTGACGTTCCACCATGCAAGCGCCCAATGCCACGGCCACCGCCGAAGGCACAAGCCCCACCTCATGGCCCGAATAACCGATGGGCGTATGGGGGAACTCGGTGCGCAGGGTTTCGATCATGCGCAGGTTAAGCTCGGTCGGTTCGCACGGATAGGCGCTGGTGCAGTGCATGATGACCAGGTTGTCCAGGCCAACCGCCTCCACGCCGCGCTTGATCTCATCGGTGGTGGACATGCCGGTCGAGATGATGATCGGCTTGCCGGTTTTGCGCGCATATTTCAACAGGCTGCGGTCTGTCAGCGAGGCCGACGGGACCTTGTAGGCCGGGGTGTCGAACTGTTCCATGAAATCGACCGAAGGCTCGTCCCAAACCGACGCCATCCAGTCCACGCCGAGTTGTTTGCAGTGCCGGTCGATTTCGGCGTAGGCTTCCTTGCCAAACTCAACCTTGTAACGGTAATCCAGGTAAGTGATATAGCCCCAGGGCGTTTCGCGCATCTGCTTTTGCTGTTCAGGCGGCGTGCAGACTTCAGGCGTGCGCTTTTGGAACTTGACCGCATCCGCGCCCGCATGGACGGCAGCGGCGATCATTTTTTTTGCAGTCTCCAGGTCGCCGTTGTGGTTGATGCCAATTTCAGCGATGATATAAGCAGGATGTCCATCCCCGACCAGCTTCTTGCCAATCTTGATTTCACGACTCATTTTGCCTTCCTCGATGATTTTTACGCAATATTTATTTCGTATTTCGTATTGCGTTTGCCAGGATTAGATCACATAGTTCCCGCACCGCGCCGTGTCCGCCGTTCTTCTTGAGCACAAGATCGGCGGCGCGCAGCACTTCAGGCATTGCGTCGGCTACGGCTACGGCCCAGCCGGCAATTTCAAAGCACGGCAGGTCATTGATGTCATTGCCGGCGTAGACCACACAGGCCGGGTCGACTTTACGCGCTTCGAGCAAACCTTGCAGAATACACGCCTTCTCATCCAGCCCAACGCCGTAAATGGCTTCCAGGCCCATTTTCCTGGCGCGCGCTGCGACAACAGGATTTACCTCGGACGACAGGATCACCACATCCACCCCGGCCTTTTTCATCGTCCGCATGATCAGGCTGTCGCTGCGGCTGGCAGCCACCATTTCGCGGCCTTTATCGTCCGTCCAGACGCGGTTGTCGGTGACGACGCCGTCAAAGTCGAGCACCAACAATGCCACTTTCTGCGGCATGGCGCGGCGCGGACGGCCTGGCCCGACCATCTCCAACCCGCCGAACGCAACCAGCCACTCAGCCTTAACCCAGTCGTTGAGCGAATCCAGGTCGACGGTGAAGCGCGAGTCGATCAGCAACGGGTAGATGGAATTCCCGCTCATCGAGCCTTTTTCCAGGATGACCGACGGGCGGATGGCGTCGATGTGCCCGGTCTGCCAGTAGACGGGCGGCAGGAGTTGGCGCGGGGCATTGTAAGGCTCATCCACACCGACCACGTCCAGCAAATTGGTCATCGGGCCGTATTCGGGATCCAGGATCCACATCTTGTGCGGATTCTGCCCGGCGAGGACAACCCCGCGCACCGAATCGGCGCCAGCGTGCTTGAGCAGGATGCTGACTGCATCATCCACGCAGCTCCGTGGGCGGATCGGCGACGTGGGCCGCAACTGCACGACGACGTCGGGGCGGTAGCCTTCGTTTTCAGCCAGCCATTCCAGGGCGTGCTTGAAAACCGGCAAGTCGGTGGTGCGGTCTTCGGCGAATTCCGCCGGGCGGATGAAGGGCGTTTCTGCCCCCCAATCGCGGGCCACGGCGGCAATCTCCTCGTCGTCGGTACTGACAATGACGCGCGTCACCATCCTGGACTGGCACGCAGCCGCGATGCTCCAGGCAATCAGCGGATAGCCGCTAAATGGGCGGATATTCTTGCGCGGTATCCCTTTCGAGCCGCCGCGCGCGGGGATGAGGGCAAGCACTTCGGTCATAAGTAATTAGAGAGTAGAGAAATAGAGAATAGTGAATGGTCTATTCTCTTTTACTACTCCCTATTCTCCATTCTCTACAGAGTGCCGCACAAGCGGTAATCATCTAAATCACCGTCCAGCCGCCATCCACGACCAAATTGTTGCCGGTCATGTAAGACGAGGCGTCAGATGCGAGGAAGAGCAGGGCGCCGTTCATTTCGTCCTTGCGGGCCATGCGCCCCAGGATGGTTTTGGCTGCGTAGTTTTTGACGAAGGTTTCATCATGGTTGTTGAACACGCCGCCGGGCGTCAACGCGTTGACGCGGATTTCCGTCTCCATGTAGTAGGCGGAAAGGTATTTGGTGAAACCGAGCACGCCTGCTTTGGTGACGGTGTAGTAGACCGGTTTGAAGGCCGGTTGGCTGCCATCCGGTTTGCGATAAATGCGCTGGTCAGGGCCGTTCAGGCCGTAGGTCGAGCAGATATTGATGATACTGCCTTTTTTGCCCTGCGCAAGCATTTTTTTGACACAAGCTTGCGTTACCAGGAACATACCGGTCAGGTTGACGTTGAGCGCGGCGTTCCACTGTTCGAGCGGGTATTCTTCGAACTTGCCGGGCGCAATGCCTTTGGCAACCGCGTCGGGGTCGAACTTTGGGTCGAGCGCGGCGCTGTTGACCAGGGTGTCGAGTCGCCCAAAACTGGCGATAACTTTCTCAACCATCCCGTTGACGGATACGGGGCTGGTGATGTCGGTCTGGACGCCCAGGGCGCGATAGCCAGACTCTGTCAGGGCCTGCGCCACTTTGACGGTGGCCTCCCCGTTCAAATCCACCACCGCTACCGCCGCCCCGGCTTCGGCCAGCGTGCGGCAGAACTCGGCTCCGAGCAAGCCCACGCCGCCGGTGACAACGGCCACGCGACCGGTCAGGTCAAATTTTTGTTGTATGGTCATAAGAACTCCAGTGTTCAGTAATCAGTGGTCAGTGAGCAGTGGTCAGGGTTTTCCAAAGATTTGCCCGTCGCCGGCCTTGAAAAATAACGGGATGCCGTCCGTAAGCCGGGTAAGCGCAGCCTGGTTTTCCAGGCTGGGTTGAAAGACCACCAGCGCGACTTTCCCGGCAAGCAGGTCGGCGCGCATTTGGGCCACGTCATCGTCGAAACTGCCGCGCGGTTGGTTATCGACCGGGTCGATGGGCGTGGGCATGATGTAAGCCGGGCGGTTCGTCAGGATGTAAATCGCCGTCGGTGAGTTGCTGTAGAGGATTGTATCGGGCGGCAGGGCGTTGATGGCCGCGATCAGTTTGGAGTTGCGCCAGCGCGCGCTGGCAAAA
>JBARBA010000071.1:0-9053 GCA_049792555.1 Anaerolineales bacterium | reverse complement strand
CGCTTCGCTTGCTACTCTCGCTGAACCACCTGTTTTAAACAAATCCAGCACTTACCTGCATATGCCTTTGGCCGCTTGACCCCTCAACTTTACTCAGACTTCAACTCAAATGAAACACACCCAAATGTATTCCCTGGGGTCGTCGCCGTCCGAAAACCAGGCACCGAGCAGGGTGCGCGGCGCATTCGGAGGCAGGACGGAGAACATATCCCAGGGCAGGGCGATGATTTCACGGCCTTTGGCCTCGCTCACGGCGTACAAGAACCGCTCCAATGTAAATTTTGCAAAATCGAAGTGCAGTTCTTTCAGGATTTTCGCGGCTGCCCGGTTTGCGTTCACGCGATCTTTCATTTGTTGTTTGGCAAAACTGTTATTTCCAGGGATCGCCATTGCTTATCTCCTCCATTCTTTCCTGCTTGAATGTGCTTGGGGCTTGGCAAATTTGTTAAGCGCTATTATTGCGCATTAACCCAAATCGCTCTACTGGAATTGTGTCCCGACTTTTCCCATGAAAACACCTGACTTAAGTCCCGTTAATGGAAAATGCCCCGCAAGCGGGGCATTTTCGAGAGGCTGAGTCTAAACATCTATGGTTTTAATCTGACGCGCACGGCTGCGCCCTCATCCGGGGCCGAGTCGATGGAGAGCGTCGCGCCGATTATGGTCGCGCGTTCGCGCATCCCGATCAATCCATAATGGCCGGGCGGTTCGCGCTGCGCATCTGCCATGCCGACGCCGTTGTCTTTGATTTCGATTTCCAGGGTATCCCCGTCCATTTTCAACGTCACCACCGCATCCGAGGCCTGCGCATGTTTGAGCACATTCGAAAGCGCCTCCTGCGCAATGCGGTAGAGGGCTGTGTTTCTTTCGTCACCCAGCGGAATGGATTTCTGCGGCAGCAGGTTGCGCAGCCGCAGGCTGGTGTGCTGCTCCCTGGCCGGTTGCGCCAGGTCGTCGATCAAATCTTGCAGCGCCGCCACAATGCCGCTCTCCATGAGCGAGGTGCGCTCCGTATCGATGGTCTGGCGCAGGCTCGTCACCAGTTCATCCAGGCGCGCCGCCAGGTCGTCGGGGTTTAAGCTTGCCGCTTGAGTCCGCAGACGGGAGGCGCGCGGCAAAACATTGTCGTGCAAGTCGCGCGCCAGGCTGCGCCGGTGGTCTTCATCGTTCTGCACCAGGCGTTGCGACAGGCCGCGCAGCGTCTCGACCGCCGCCAGGTTGGCAAGCGCCAGGGCCAGCAACTGGCTGACGGTGTAGATGTTTTCCATGTCCTGGTCGGAATAGTAATCCCCGTTCAGGCGGTCGCTCAGCACCCAAACGCCGTGCAGCGCGCCGCTATACACGATGGGCGCAAGCACGCGCGCCCAGTTGAAGATGGCCCAGTATCCGGGCGCGTCAGCCCCGGTTGCGTCCCATACGCTGGCGGCGCGCGCCGGCCGGTCGCTTTTGAGCAGGAATTGGCACACGCTGTCGTCGGCAATGTCGGTGAGCAGCTCTTGCCCGCGCTTTGCGCGCAGTTCAAGGCGGCCGTCCTGCGCCAGCAGCAGTTCGCTTCTCTGGATGTACATTTCTTTCACAAATTCGACCAGGGTATCCTCCAGATTGCGCCGGTCTGTGACCTGCAACAGTTGCCTGGACAAGTTGGTGGTCACCCTGCGGAATTCGTAGGATGCGTCGTAGAGCGCGTGATCGACCCCCACCTGGATTTTCCTGTACAGGCTCACCGCCAGCAGCATGGCCGCCAGCGCGCAAATGATGCCGCTGGCGAGCGGGGTTTGCGCCAGGGCGGGCGGCAAAGCGGCCAGCAGGCCCCAAACCGCCGCCGAAGCAACCGCGATCGATATGGACAGGATGAACCAGACGACGAAGCGGTTGAACAGCCGGTCGATCCTCAAGAGCTTGTGCTGGCCGATGACGTAGCCGTAAAAAACCGGGATGCAGAACAGCGTCAGGACGCTGACGTTGCCCGGCAGCCTGACGAACTGCGGGCCGAGCGCAAGGTTGGGCAGCGCGGTGAGCAGCAAAGCAGGCAAAACGCCCAGCAGCGTGCCGAGCAGGAGGATACCGGCCTGCCGCCGGGTCTCCCCGTCCCGGACGGCGAAGCAGTTTTTGAGCAGCAGGATGACGTTCAGCAACCAGGTCAGGATAAAAATATATCGAATGATTGTGCCCGAGACAAACGCTTCGGGCGGCGCGGCCTCGCCCGCCGAGAGGCGTTGCCAGGCGTAGGCCGCCAACGTTAGCAGCGTCAAGCCCAAGTCGATGCGCAGGATCAGCAGGCGCGCGCGGTTCGGGAAGGTTGCCGCCGGGAAATACAGGTGCGCCGCCAATGCAAGGTAATCGCCAACCGCAAGAGTGACCAGGTAAACATCGAAGGCAAACCAGCCGCCGTTGGTAGTCCCCGGCCCGCCGACCGCCAGGGCCAGGCCGGCCAGCAGCCAGAGCGCCCCCACCAGGCGCGCGCGCGTATCCTGCGGCGCGGAGAACAGAAAAAGGATCAGGCCCAGCGCATACACCAGCAGCGAAAGCAGATTGAACGGAAGCATCGCCAGCAGGTACGCCGCCGGGCGCTGCCCATCATCCCCTGTAATCACGTCGAATGTCCGTTGCTGGCCCCCGCGCTCGACGGCGTACTGCACGCTTTCCCCGGCGTTTTTGTGCGTGTACAGCGGGCGATTAAAGGTGGCAATCGTCCGTCCATCGATGGTAAGCAGCCGGTCTCCTGGTTTTAAGCCGGCCGTCTCGCCCGGGCTGCCCGCAAACACCTGGGTGACCTGCAAGGCCGAAGGAGGGTTATTAATATAGTCCACCCGTACCCCGGTGACGGGGGTATACCAATAATAGGCAACGTTGTAATAAACGACCAGGAACAAGGTCAATAGGACCAGCCCGACCTGGAAACCCCCGCGGGTGACAAGCTTGACAATGGATGGGTACTCGATGCTTGACTGAACTTTCACGTGATCCTCCCGACTTGAAAAAGACTTAGCCACAGATATATACTAAGGAGAGCTATTAAATCTCACCTTTCTTTCCCGGAGGGACGCCGGGACGGTGTATATACGCTGTGGCTAAGAATTTCCTGCTTTTCGGAACGTCCAGGCAGAACTTACCAAAGCATTGTGGTAGCACCGGCGGTCAGGGCCACCAATGCAACTGTGACAACCGGGGCCTTTTTGGTTTCGGTTTTGCCTTCTGCCACCACCTTTTTACAAGCCGTCGAAAAAGTTTTGGCAAGTTGAACGGTTTCATTCATTTCAGGGGTATTCATTGTGTGCCTCCGGGGCGCTTGGGGTAGCGATTTTCATTTCAATCGCAGTTGCCAAAATTATATCAGTCGAGCTCTGGCTGAAAGGAACGGGGAGGCGCTGCGGCGATTCCAGATTTGCAAGCCTGCGCTTAAGCAGAAGACCTCCGAGTTCTCAAAGAACTCGGAGGTCTGTGTTGATGTCGAAAGTATTCTCAAGGCAAAATCTCTCCGTGCGACCACTCAGGCATCCAGGTAAAAGTGCCTTTCAATTCGTGCTTCCCTATGGAATATCCGTATCTCGTTCCTCCTACACATGGTTGTGGCCTCATGTACGTCGTTGTCGCAATTTGCGCGCTCCAGACGGCCGTTCCGCCCTTGATAATTTGATTACGGACTCTTCCATCACACGTTTCCCGGGCGGTAAAGTAGGTCCAGCCCAACGTGATCTTGACCGGCGGATAATCCGTATAGCTCACGATGTCTGCCGCCCATCGACCGTCGGCGATTTTCCTCACCATTTTCCCCGTGTATCCATAACTGGTCCCTTTGATGTTTGCCACACCCTTGTAAGACCATAGCCCCAACGTGGCGCCGGCGCTTTCAAAGCTTGCGGCCAAAACGGCAATGGCAAAAACAATCCCGAGCAGGGTTTTGGTCTTCATTTGACGCGCTCCAAAATGTCCAGGATCTCCTGAGGGGCCTGCGGGAAAAAGTCGATGCTGACAAATTCCACTCTTTGATAAAGGGATGTTTTCCCATTCGCCAACAGGTAGGTTATTTCAATTCCCGTAAAATTTCCGCTGGCGTCGAAATAGCCTTTGGTGGTCGCGCTGCTGACCGGCACTTTTTGGTTGCCCAGCACCACCGGTTTTTCGTACTTTTCGGTATAAGAGAATGCCACGCCCGGCTTCCCATTGATTAGTTCTTGCGACTTTTTGATCGGACGCCCCGATTTTAGCGCATCGTTTACCTCGTCTGCAAACCCACCATCAAGTTTCAGAAAAGACGGTGAGTGGCCTTCTTCGCGCATGTCAAATGTGAAATTAATCGTAACGCCGTTTTGATAAGCGGCCTGCTGAAAGACCTTCCCCTGCGCGTCTTTCGAGCTGCCGACGTTTTTTACCACCAGCCCGTCTTGGTTGACATAAAACCAATCATCGTTCGTGTAAGAGGTCGGCATGGGCTGCCCATCCGGCAAAATAACGCCGTTTCCTTCTTCCGATGTTTGATAGTCTACCGTATGGACCCATAGCCCGGTTTTCGTCCTTGGGGCTTTCCAGGCAGCGATCATTTTTCCTACATCGTCGGCGTTCTGTTGGCTTTGAGTCAGCTCGTTGCTGCTCAGAGTGGGCACAACCATCGTTGGGCTATTCGCTTCAACGGTGAGCAAGATCGGCGGGTAGGTTGCCGCTTCGGAAGAATGATATTGTGCGATGATTAAAACAAGCGCAATGATGATGACCAGAAGAAGGACATTTTTGTTTACTTTCATTTTCTCTCCTTATTGAGCAATATGATGATTTTTGGCGCAGCGATTTTCAATCGCAGTTCACAAGATTATATCATTCCGGTTTTGCCTGAAAGGAACGGGGATGCCATGCGGCGATTCTAGATTTGAAAATATAGACCTCCGAGTTCGCTTGCCCCCGCATGGGGGTTAAGAACCCGCAGGTCTGGGAAGGTGACTGTCACCTTTACAGCAGCAAGAGTCTTTTTGGTTGCCGGCTACTGTATTTCGGATATGGCAATCGTTCCGCCATCGCCCGTGTAGCCGCCATCCTGCCAGTAGTGCTTAATATCGTTATGCACTTCTCTGGGTTTCTTGCCAGTGCAGGCCACGCTTTTCGTTCGAGCTACTCCGTCAGAGATCGATATCCTGTTATATTGGTATTCGGATGTGGAGTACCAGGTTCGATAGTCAATCTGGCCTTTACAGGTTATATAAGTGGTCCAGACAGTTACCGCAAATGTATCCATGGAACGGCCGGGAGTGGTCGAATCGGTGAAACCGCCATTCCAGCAACAAGATGTCTGGTTTAGAATTCTATTGGAATAGGTAACTCTGGTCAGGCTGTGATAACTCTTGGATGCATTTTTGGATATATTCGGGAGCGCTGCCGCCGAAACGGCCAAAGCCATCACGATCCAAACCAGGCCAACAATTAACTTCTTGTTCATGTTCGCTCCTCCTACTTTGTGAAATAAGCCAACATCTTGGCAGGCGGCGTGGCAACCTTTTCGGTGATTTTTACAATGTCGCGACTCAATATTTTGAGCGCGCCCGCGCTGTTGCCCTGGTAGATTTCAACTTGAACAGGCAGCCCGGATATCGCCGAAAAATAGTATTTGGTAACATACACGTACATCTGGTTATCACTCTGCGTGTCTTTGCCAACGCCAACCGGCGTCTTCAAGTCTTCCCGGACGATAAAGACAACGGTTTTTTGACCGCCCACCATGGCCGTTTCGGTCGAAAATTTATCGACCTGCTTGTCGGCATCCGAAATATCCAGAATACCGCTGCCAAAAGTCATGTGATACGGTGTTTGCTCCACACTGGTTCCCAGCGATAGGTTGGTCGAGATTCCATCGGCATAGACGCTGGCCTGAAACAGTCTCGGGTCGCCCACGTCTTGCGTACTCACAGATTTGATAACGTCGCCGTTTTGATCCAGCAGCGACCAATCCTCGCTGACCGACCAGGTTGGCACCAGCGTGCCGTCTGGCAAGGTCTTTTGCTCGGTGACGAAGGCTTGCGATGTCGTCACCGTATGCAGCCAGCCGGGAGTCAAGTATTGCTTTTCGGCCTTGTCGATCAATTGTTTGGCCTGGGCGATCACCTGCGCATTTTTGGCGGCCTGCGTTTGGTCGATCATGTACAAATTGCTGGTATCGGGCGTCGATGCCGCTTCAGATACCGATTCGACTGCAACTTGTGTGACGCTTGTGTCCATGTTCAGGATTTTGGCAAGTGTGGTCCGGTTGTCTGCCGCCGAAATTCTGGAGCTTTGGCTGAACAGAATGGCAACAACCGCAACAATGGCAACGACCAAAAGAATGATCTTTGTATTTATTTTCATTTCATACATCCAGGGAGATGGGTTTTTGGGGAGCGATTTTCAATCACAATTCACAAGATTATATCATTACGGTTTTGCCTGAAAGGAACGTCCTTGCGATCTGTCCATTCCAATTCAAAAATCCCGCGTTTATTCAGCGTCTTTCCGCAGGACAGGTTCCAGGATCACCACAGGGAATTCTTCCAACATTTTCTTTCCTTCGGGCGACAGGCTCAACCCCTGGAGGCTTTCCAGCGCGCGCGCCTGCCACTGCAAGAGAATCGCCGAGAAAGCCTCGACCACCCCGGCTTCGCGCAAGCGCGCCTGCCACTCTGCGCGTGTATGCGCCGCCGGGAAGACGACCTGCTGCTCACCGGTGGACAGCAAGTACAACAACAACGGCAGCGAGACCTGCCAGGCTTCAATCACATCCTGCTCGGAAGTCTTGAGCAGGTCTGCGCCGTCATCCAGCAGTTGGACGATGACGCCCATAGCAGTGCCATACTTGCCCAACCCGGCCATGACGCTCTCGTCGGCCCCCCCGGCGGCAGCGCCCCCGGCGGCAGCCGCCCGGTATATGCACCCCTATTTAAGGATAATTTCCTGCCAGTAAGCTTCCAGGGCCTCGTCCACCGACAAGGCCGTTGAAGGCGCAACTGCCAGTGAACGCGCCTGGCCGCCGGTGGCGCTAAACCCCTGGTTTGAGAAAACCGCCCCGGCGCGCGTTGCGCTGGCGGGGTCTTGGATGGCTGCCAGGTGATGAAAGCATAAAAAGATCAGGGCCGTGCCCAGGTTGGCGGCCTGCCCCTCTGAATGCGCCCAATCGTCGGGCATAAATTCCCCGTCTTCGACGTGGTCCAAAATGACCGCCGCAAGACAAAACGAGCACCAGGCCGAGGCGACTGCCAGCCCGTCTGCCAGCGAGCCGCCGGCCGCCAGGCAGGCTGCCAGCGGCAGGGCCATTTGCCAATCGCGCAAATCGGCAATGTGCGCGTTGAGCCAGCCCTGGCACGCAGGGAACAGCGCCAAAATATCCGCCGCTGTTATGTTGGCCGTCACCTGGCGGGCATACGAAACATAAGGGGGCGGCTCAGGCGCGCTCATCATCTTCTTTTTCATCTTCTTCTTCCGCGCGCGAAAGCAACTCGATCAGGTTGGCATCCATATCGTTATCGGGCAGCAGGCCGATCTTGCGCGCTTTTTGCACCGCTGCGAAGGCCAGCGAGACTCCGCCATCCCTGTCCACTTCCAGCTTGTCGTAAATCGTCATGCGCATGTTGCGGATGCGTTTGGGTGAAAGGCTCAGGCTGTTGGCTGTCTTCTTGATGGATGCGCCTTCGGCCATGAGCCTCAGGATCGACATTTCCAGGGGCATCAGTTCGGTTTGCTCTTTTTGATCGATCAACTCCCCGGCAATTTGAGGAGAGAAGTATCGACCGCCCGCAGCCAATGTGCGAATGGCCTGCACAACGCTGCGGTCATCAGCATCCGATTTCAGCAGGTAGCCGCTGACGCCCGCCTCCACCAGCAAGCGCACCCAAACACGCTTGGCATAATTGGTCAAGACCAGCACCGGTATATTTGGGAACTCTTTTTTGAGTTCGCGGGCGCAGGCTATCGGATCGAACCCGCCTGTGCTTATGCCCAAATCCATCGTGATAACATCCGGGCGTTCCTCCCTTACCAGGTCAATCAGGTTCGCGCCATGATCGGCCGTCCCCACCAATTGCATATCCGCCTGTGTGCTGATGGCGTCTTTCAGCGCAGCCAACATAAGGGGGTGATCGTCCATTGCAACAATACGTATCATAAGATGCTCCTTTTCTGAATGTTTTCGAAACCCGCAAAAAACGCGGGGCGGATGGAGAACAGGTTCCGGGAATGGTTCTGTTGGTTGAGGTCAATTATGCCACAGGTCGAACGCGTAGCTGGCAAACATTGTCAAGAAAATTATCACGCGCATGGGGGGCAAGGCTTACATACCTGGTGGGCAAAGGCGCAACCCTTGCGCCAAATCGCGCAGGCGATTTTAAAAAACGCGGGCGCGATTTAAAAAATCGCCTGCGCGATTCCAGGTAATCGCGGGCGCGATTTTCCAGGTCGCGCAGGCGCTTGTGGGCGCAAGTTGCTAACAAAGACAGCGGCGGATCTCGGCCAGAGTTTGCCCTGCCTGCGCCAGGCCTGCACCGATCCCGCCCAAATACGGTGGGGCTTACGCAGGACGGTGTATCGCAGGTAGGGTCGGGGATTTCGGGCTTGATCGCGATGGCAATCCCTTCGGCAGCCTTGAGCGCGGCGCGGTGGACGACGCGCGCCGGGTTGATGCCCACGTCCGTGATGACCACCCCGCCGGCAGGCGACCCCGGCTTCATACAGACCGTTAAGGAATTCGCTTTCGGTTTAGGCATGTCCCCCATCATAAAAAACACCCGCAGGGGTGGGCTGCGGGTGTCACTGAGGCGGAAAATAGCAACCAGCCGCCTTTTTGCCAGGTCAGGTATGGGTGAGGATGACAGGATTTTTGAACAGATAAACCCATTCCTTGCTCTTGCATAAACGAGCACGGATGGGGTTAGCCCCAATACTGTTTAGTTAAGCGAATGAGCATGATAGCCTGTTTCTGTGAAACAGTCCGACGGACTTCGTAGGATAGCCCGGACGTTCCACGTCCGGGCGGCGCAACGGGTGGAACATGCCCGTTTAATGGACGAATTCTACGGGGCGGCGTCTCCAACGCTGAGAGA
>JBARBA010000070.1:0-4018 GCA_049792555.1 Anaerolineales bacterium | reverse complement strand
GGTGTTGTCCCGCCGCCGTATCGAAACCACCGATGACTAAGATGATGCATATGAATCATACAGCGAGCGCACGCGCAACGCCTTTTGCGCTTGTTCCAACGTCCAACCGACCGGCAGCGTAACAGATACGCGCAGCTTATCGCCGGCGGGCAGGTCAAAGTAATTGTCGCTGAAGACCACGTCTGCGCCGTCGAGCGCCAGCTCGACGAAGCGCGCCAGGGATGCGGCGGAAACGTCGAAGGTGAGGGTCTCACCCACCAACGTCAGGTCCACTTTCAGGCCGGGGTCGCTCAATTCAAGGTATTTGGTGGGCGCAAAAGTGCTTACGCAATACGCAACACGTTCTACGCCATTCCACAGTTCGCAGGTAAAGACGGTCCCACGGCAGTTGTCGTCGTTGATTTTGTCGGCAAAGTCGATGTCGATGACAGGCGTATCGGCCAGCGGCGCGGCGTTAACGGGTTGCTCGCCAGACGCCAGCAACGCCCCGTCGATGCGCTCCAGCCTCCAGCGCGCGGACCCGGCAAAGGGCAGGAGCAGGTCGCTCGTCACATGGACAGACATACGGGTGGAAACGTCCTCAACGGATAAAAGCACGGGGGCGTAAAATCTTCGAGCGGCGTAATGCAATGCTTTCCAGCGTCCAAAATAGTCCAGCGAAGACCAGGAGGCCACCGGCCAGCAGTCGTTCAACTGCCAGATCAGCGTGCCGCTGACGCGGTTGCGGTTGCGCCGCCAGTGCTCCACGCCGTAACGGATGCCTTCGGCCTGCAAGACCATCGAAAGATAGACCAGCGATTGGAAATCTTTGGCCGCGCGGAAGGTGTCGGTCATTTGCGAGAGCATCAGGCCGTTGCCGTTGCCGGAACGTTGGTGGTGTTCCATGATGTAGGAGTTCATGTTCTGGTCGGCGGGCGCGGCGTAGGTCTGGATGGTTTTGTAGGGCGGCAGCGATTGGAAACCAAACTCGCTCATAAAGCGCGGGAACTGGCTGCGGTAGGCAGTGAACGGTTTGCGCCCGTGCCAGACGTCCCAGTAGTGCATGTCGCCGCGCTGGTCGCCGTTGGGCTGGGCAAAGGGGATGCCCGAAGACGCCGACGAGGGCCAGTAGGGGCGGTCGGGGTCTTCGGCAGCGATGACCGATGGCAGCAGGTGGTGGAACATGCGGTCATAGCCGGCCTTCATGCGCTGATTGACGGGATCGTCGGGCTTGCTCCAGCCCCAATCGACCCAACCTTGTTCCATTTCGTTGTTGCCGCACCACAGCGCCAGGCTGGCGTGGTGGCGCAGGCGGCGCACATTCTCGATGGCTTCGATGCGCACGTTTTCGGCAAAGGCCTCGTCGGCGGGGTATACGCCGCAAGCAAACATGAAATCCTGCCAGATCAGGATGCCGTAGCGGTCGCACAGGTCATAGAAACGGTCTTCTTCGTAGAAACCGCCGCCCCAAACGCGCAGCATATTCATGTGGACGTCGGCGGCGCTCTTAATTAAATATTCGAGCTGGGCATCGGTGATGCGCGTCGGGAACGAATCGGCGGGAATCCAGTCCGCGCCTTTGGCGAAGACCGGCGCGCCGTTGACCACAAAGGTGAAGGACTCGCCCCACTGGTCTGGTTCGCGGCGCAGTTCGAGGCTGCGCAGGCCGATTTGGAAGCTGCACGAATCGATTACCCTTTCAGGAAGCCACAACGTAACATCCACGTTATAAAGAGGTTGCGCGCCATAACCATTGGGCCACCATAATTGTGGGTCTTCGATTTGAATCTGTAATTGGCCAGCTACTAAATGACTCCTGCGCAAGGTTGCTTCGGCAGTTTGAATATGACCGTCGGGCGCGGTGATTTTTAGTGTGACATAAGGGTCTATGCTATAAAAGTGTTCGTATGCGATGGAAACGCTGACAGTAACACGGCCATTTTCATGTTTTTGCTGCACACAAACATCGTCCATACGCTCTGACGGACGCCCCTCAAGCCGAATGTCTTTCCAGATTCCAATGGGCGGCAGTTTGGGTCCCCAGTCCCAGCCCCACTGGCAGGGAGCCTTGCGCAGGTGTGCTGCGCCAGGGATGGGGGAAACCGTGAACGTGCGACTCTGCGCTTCGCGTTCGCGGGCAAAAGCCACCGGGCCGCGGAAGATGATGCTGATTTCATTTTCGCCGGGTTTGAGTTGGCCGGTCACATCCCAGCGCCACTGGCGGTACATGTTATCGGCCTTGCCGAGCAACTGCCCGTTGAGCGAGACTTCGGCCAGCGTATCCAACCCGTCGCAGACGAGGAACTGCATGTGTTCACTCAGCGCTTCGGGGGTAGCGTTGAAGGTACGGCGGTATTCCCAATCGACATCGGTAATCCACTGCACCTTTTTTTCGTTGTCGGCCACAAACGGGTCGGGGATTTTGCCCAGCGCGAGCAAATCGGTATGCACACCGCCGGGCACGCTGGCGGGCAGCCATTCGTCCGTACCAAGTTGACGGAAAGACCACGAACCGGCAAGGCTTTGATTGAACATAGGTTTGACATCCTTTGTTGGCGAGAAGAAATAGCAGGTGATGGTCGCACTCTCACCTGTTATTTTACCGTGATAACACGCGCGTTTTCGCAAAAGCGCCTGCCAAAAGAGAAAGGCTTTTGGAAGGTCACAACCCCAGGATATGGCGATATGTGGGTATAATAGCGCGCAGGAAACAATATCCAAGAAATTTGAATGGACACATCTCACTTACAGGCAATCGCACTTGGAAATTAAGGAGGTGGCATAAAAGAGAAAACAACCTGATCACATTATTTCCGAATCAAAACCCACATCAAACCACTAAGGAGAATGCTATGTCAATCAAAAAGTTCGTTTTGGTTATGGTAATTCTGGTGGCATTAACCGGCTGCCAACTTGTCAACATCACCCCGGCAGGCCCCTCGCCAAAAGACCTGGCTGCCACCATGGTCGCACAGACGGAGGCCGCCATGCCAGCCGCCAGCAATACGCCGGTGCCCGTTCCTACGGCCACTGACACCCCGAATCCGCCCACGATCACCCCAACTTCTGCGCCCACACTAACCCCCACCCCCGCCGGCCCCGTAGTCATCTCTGACGATTTCAGCAGCGACGCAAGCCGCTTCAAGTGCGACCTATGCGTAATCAAAGATGGCGTTCTGCACATGGGACCCTGGCCGGCCTCCGACAGCGTTAAAGCTTACTACGCCATCTGCGCCGATTGCCCCGTTGTGACCGACTATAAAATGACGGTGGACGCCACTTTCGCAGAGGGCGCGTCTGACCGAGGTTTCGGCCTGCTCTTGCGTGAAAACGATGGCACCTTCATTGACCTGGAAATCGCCACCTGGCAAGTCTATGGCGTTTGGCATTTCGATGCCACAAAGGGAAATAGTTGGTCGGCCTGGGATAAATCTTACACACCCGGCGGCTGGGTTATGGGCGGCCTGAAAGCCGGCCGGCAGACCAACCACATCGAAGTCACCATGAAATCAACCGAATCCGGGTCAACCTTGTATATTAATATGAACAACCGGGCCAAACGCACCATCGAACTGCCCAGCGGCAAAGGTCAGGTGGGATTAATTATCGGCATGCACTCGTTGGGTGTCACCTTCGATAATTTCACCTTCGAAGAAATTAGACCTTAACCTGCGCGCACCAAACGAAGGCCCAACAGGCCCGCCTCCCCGGCGGGCCTGTTTTGTTCTCTAAAGAGTCGTAACTACTCAGCCTGTCATTGCGAAGAGCCGTTCCACAGGCGACGACCCAGTACCTGCGGTCTGGGCAGGTGAGCAATCTCGTGTGTTCATTCAAACAATTGTTTGGAGGTTAGACGGGATTGCTTCGGGCTGACGCCCTCGCAATGACAGATTTATTGGGGTGGCTGAGTAGTTTGACAATGTCAGATTAAACATTTGTTCTATGTTTTGCGTGCTGCCTTATGACGCAAACGGGATTTGCGAGAGCGAGTTCGGTTTACCAAATGGCTGACAACAAGGCTGGCGGCTTCATCTGGCGA
>JBARBA010000069.1:0-3747 GCA_049792555.1 Anaerolineales bacterium | reverse complement strand
AGATAGGCGAAGTCATGGACTGGTTGAAAAACAATTCAGAACTGTAACTTGCATGTATTTGCCTACAAAAAAACGCGCCTCGCAAGGCGCGTTTTTTTCGACTGGGTAAAAAAGGGCTGCCCGACTTTTTGGGCGGCCCCTGAGCAATAGACGGGTTTTTTTTAGGTGACAAGAAAGTTGAAGGCAAACACCATTGCCAGCAACCCCATTATCAGGATGCTGACGATCGTCCAGATGCGGTCGAAGAGCGGGTTCTTGCCCCAACGGGCCAGGGCGATATAGACGGCCGGCGCGGCGAGCACCTGGCGCTGCAGCCCTTGCGCCGTGCCGACGCCCCACGCAAGTATGAATATCGCCAGACTATACCAGGCTATTTCGGGGTGGGTTTTCAGGCAACGCAAAATGGCGATCAGCGCAATGCCCGCCGCCAAAAACTCGGTGAAATAGTAGGCGCTATGCTGCGGGTTGACCATAAACTGCCCAGCCTGCCCACCCCCGGTTAAAAACGCATTCCATTCCCGGGGCATCGGTATGTTTAAAAACCCAAGCGTCATTTCATACAGAGACATTGTCCAACTGGAAACGGTTTGCGACAGGTACAGGAAGAAGCGGTGGAAGTAATGCTCCTGAACAGAGGCGAAGGCAAAACCGAGATAAGAAAACCGCCAGACGCCAAAGGCGATCAGCGGCCCGCTGGCCAGCAGCGCATTCCGCAGCGGGCGTAGCGGAATCCCTTTGAAGAGTATCTGCCGCCATTCCAGGTCGAGGGCGTGCCACTCGTTGGTGCGGAGCCAGTCGATCAGCATCGGGATGACCAGCGCAACGCCTACGATGCGCGTCAACGTTGCCGTGACCCCCAGCAGGCAGGCGAGCGCCAGGCGTTTGCGCTTGAGCATGGCCAGGCAGGAAAACGCCAGGCCGAGAAACAGCCCGTCTGAGTAGACCTGGATCAAAAAGAATCCGGTGGGGAAGATCAATAGGTAAAAGACGGCGCGCCAGCCGCCAGCCTCGCCAAGCGATTCGTAGGTCAGGTCGTAGAGCGCCAGCATGGCCGCCAGCGTTCCCAGCGCAGAGATAAGCACCCCGGCCAGCGTGGCGGCGGCGATCGGAGCCATGCCGAGCAATCTCAACGGGAGAGAGAGCAGATAGATCAACAATGGGTAAAGGGGGAAGTAAGCGTAACTTAATTCGATGACCCCCCCGTCTACGGGGACAGACGGCGGCGTCTTGTTGGTGCATGGGATGATGTAATTTATGGGGGAGGCTTCGTCTCGAACGGGCAGGCAGGGATTCTCATACCCGCCGAGGGCAATGCCCAGGTAATATTCCGAGTCGAAGGCCACCTGGTTGTTCATGAACGGGTCGAGCAGGTAGGGACGGCCTTGTTGGTAATCCCTGTTGGTCGTATCTCTTGCCATGAACGGCCTGGCGAGGTCGGGCCATTGCGGCTGGAAGCGGGCGGCAGCCAGCGCCTGGAACCCGATTACGATCAGGCTCCAGGCCAGCCACAGGAAAACGATGTTTCGAATGGTCAGTTTGTTCATAGTTTACTTCTCCAAACCGGTGACGATCATATCTTGCATAAAGAAGCGCTGGCAGAGCAATAGAACCACCGCCGGCACGACCAACAACACCAGGGCGTGGGCCTCTACGCCTGCGTAGGAAGTCAGGGCGGAGCCATAGCTCACCATGTCGTTTTGGACGACAAAGGAGAACGGTTGCAAGTCCGGCTGCGTACCGATGTACAGACTGGCGAGGGTGGTTTCGTTCCAGATGTAAAAGAAATGCAGCAAGGCGATCGTTGCAATGACCGGGATGCTTTGCGGCAAGATGATCTTTATCAGAATTTGCAGCGGCCCGGCGCCGTCCAGCATGGCGGCCTCGTCCAGGTCGCGCGGAATGCTCTTAAAGTTTTGGCGCAGCAAAAAGATGCAGGTTGCGCTGCCGAAAAAGTACGGCAGGATCAGCGGGTACCAGCTTCCAAGCCATCCCAGTTTCATGAATATAAAATAAGTGGGCAGGCGTGTGGCGCTGCCGGGGATCAGGATGGCGGCGACCAGCAGGAGAAACAGCCATTTGCCGCCGGGGATGCGGAAGCGCGAGAACCCATAGGCGACCGCAATCGAGGAAAGCAATACGCCGATCTCGGTGATCAGGACGAGCAGGAGCGTATTGACCAGCCCGGTGAAAATCCGCGCGGATTTCAGGAGCGGTATGAAGGCTTCGAGGGTGATGCTAAAGTGATAGGCCTTGCGCAAGGCGCGCCAGTTGCCGTTCCAGCGGATCGGCCCGCGGCCGGGGTTTTGCGGGTCGATGAAGTCGGCGTACCCGCGGCGGGGGGTGATCATGGCCCATTCCTTCTCCCCGTCGGCGGTGGGCATCACCATCACCGGGTAGTCTTTGCCCTGGTAGTTGAACTGCGGGTTAACGGCCGGGTAAAGCGGTGCTTGCAAATCGTTCAATTGCGCGCTTCCTTTGACGGATGTGAACAACATATAGACCAGCGGCGATAGATAGACCGCCGCGATGACGAAGACGAGCAGGCCGAGCAGGGCCGACCCGGTGAATTCCCACAGGCGGACGGTGAGAGTGGACGGGCCGCCGCCTTTCTTAAAGAAGAGTTTCATGTCCGGCCTCCTCGGGGAAATACACCCAGCGTCGCGCTGAACGGAAGAGAAAGATCGTGATCGTCATGGTGACCGCAAACATGATCCAGATGAGGGCAGCGGCGTACCCCACGTTTTGGTCCGAAAACATGACGTAACGGATATAGCTATCCATCGGGGTGGGGAGTTGGAAGAAAATGGAACCGCCGAAGGCGACGGCCAAATTGACCACCAGGCTGAAGAAGATCGCCGGGGAGATGATGGGCAGCGTGATGCTGAGAAAGCTCGTCAGCGGCCCGGCGCCATCCACGCGCGCGGCGTCGCGGACTTCCTTTGAGATACCCTGCATCGCGCCGTACAGGATCAAGAAACTGGGGCCGATCAACCACATGGCTGTTATTACGATAGTTGCCGTCGGCGTATCCACGGGCGGCAGCCCGAGCGGCTTTGTGACCAGTTGGCTGATCCAGCCCCGTTGGGGGTCGAGAAACCCCTGCGCAATGACATAGGCGGCGTTGAAAGAGATGATGCAGGGCAGGAAAAAGACGGCGCGCAGCAGACCCTTGAGGCGCAGGCGCTCGCTGGAGACGACCGCGGCCAGCGTCAGGGCGATCAACAATTCGAGCGGGACAACCACCACGAAAGTGGTCATCGATTCCATCAGGCATGACCATCCGTCCCTGTCGGCGAGAAATTTGATGTAATTCGCCGGGCCGGCGAAACCGATCTTATCTGGCGAGAGCAGGTGGTAGTCGGTGAATGAAAACGCCAGCGCCGTAAGCGCCGGCAACAGGCTGAACAGGATGAAGCCCAAGACCCAGGGTGAAATGAACAGCAGGCCCACCAGCCCTTCGCGGCGGCGCATTCCCTGGTTGGGGTGGGGCTTTTGGGATAAAGACATGGATGTCATACGATCAAATCTCCTTGAACCCTTTCTGATGGATGTGTGAAACAACCCATTTGTGAAAAGTAGCGCAATTATAATCTGTATCTCGATTTCTATCGTAAAAAGGGGCCGTCCACAGGGCGATGGTGTCACCACACTTAAGCGTGGTGGGCAATCGGGACACGGAATACACGGGAGAACACGGAAAAAACCCCCTTAAAAAACTAGCAGAATCCGTGTAACTCCGTGTAATCC
>JBARBA010000068.1:0-11692 GCA_049792555.1 Anaerolineales bacterium | reverse complement strand
TTGTTGAAAGGCACGAGATCGTAGAGACCGGAATTTACAAGATCATACGGCATCCCGCCTATCTCGGATATCTGGCGTCACTATTGGGCATAGGGTTGGCTTTGGGGAATTGGGTCGGTCTGGCGGCATTGGCAGCGCTGCCGCTTGCGGGCATCTTGTATCGCATCCACGTGGAGGAAAGCGCATTATTGCGTTATTTTGGCCCTGCATATCAAGCCTATGCAAGTCGAACCAAGAGACTGCTTCCAGGCATCTGGTAGGTAAGTTTCCATGCAGCGATTATCAAAATCAAAACCGTCTTGCAAAACCTGCCCAATGATGGCCGGCGGGGCAGTCCAATCCGTTGGGCCTTCCAAATGAAGGCGCATTCTTAAACTCATTCACACAAGGTTGTCAGATGTTCGAACATTATCGCCAACCATTACTCTCGCACAGCGCTTTTCTCCGCCGGCAAGTTCGCCATACGGCGATCGCTTTTGGCATTGTGCTGGGTTCTTTGGCCATCGGCATCCTGGGCTACCATGTCTTTGAAGGTCTCCCCTGGATCGATGCCCTGGTCAATGCTGCCATGCTGCTGGGCGGAATGGGACCTGTCAACGAATTGCACACGACTGCGGGGAAACCCTTCGCGGCGTTCTATGCCCTGTATTCCGGTCTCATCTTTCTGGTTGTAGCGAGCGTGCTATTTGCGCCCATCATCCACCGGTTCCTGCATCGTTTTCATCTGGAAACCGAACCGGAAGCCCCGGACACTAACGCGCCTCCCCAACAAGGCGGGTAGTCAGGGATTACGAGCATTCATTACAACGGTTTGCTTCTACTCTGTTACAAAGGAGAATTTGCCGATGAACAAAGATGTTGAAGTCATGCAACTGGGCGCTATTTGCGCCATTGTCGGGGGGATTGCTTTTGTCGCGCCGATGGTATTTATCTTCATCCTTATGCCGGCGGCGGGATTGAATTGGGGATCCATGCCTGCGGAACAATTTTTGCCGCAAATGGCGCAACATGGCGGCCTGCGTTCCCTGTTTTGGTGGACGGTGGCTCTGCCTTTTTTCATTGTCTTTTTGAGTGTGCCGGGGATATTAAAGAAAACATTGGAAATCCATGCCCCCGGAGTGGCGCTGCTTGCAGAACGTCTCGGCGCGGCAGGACTGTTTCTGTGCGCTTTCTCAAGCGCAGTGCTGGCCTCAGGTGAGATGCCTTTGGCGCAAGCCTACGTGGCGAGCCTGCGCGAATCTCAAATCGCCATTGCGGCGGTTTACGACTGGCAGACAAAAGTAACGGCATTGTTGTTCGACGTCTGCGGTTTTTTGATGATTGGTCTGTGGATTTTGCTTAACAGCGCCATTGGCCTAAAGAAAAAGGGCAGCTTGCCGGCCGGGTTTGGCGCGATGGGGATGCTTGCCGCCCTTTTATGTTTTTGCTTTGCGATTGGTTACCTGGCCCAACTCCGTTGGCTGGGAGAGTTTGGGATAGGTGGGTTGGCCTATTTCGTTGTGCCTGCCTGGGTGGTCTGGCTGGGGATCTTTTTGTGGCGAAAGTATAAGCCGGTTAGAAGTGGCTGAGTAACAGACAAAATGCTATTTTGTACGTGGCGCATTGTTCCAATTGATTGACCTGTACGAGGAATGGTCGGGCGTAAACCAGATGTCTTGACCATCCCTGCCCGACACGGTAGAATACAGCCTGTTTGATCCACGCGGGTGTAGTTCAGTGGTAGAACGCCTGCCTTCCAAGCAGGATATCGTCGGTCCGAATCCGATCACCCGCTCTGAAATTGTTAAAGGTTGCAAGTTGAATGTTGAAGTCCAGGCAAGCAACTTTCAATCTGCAACCTTTCACTTTCAACCCATGCCGGGCCCGTGGCGCAGTGGTTAGCGCAGGGGACTCATAATCTCTTGGTCGCTGGTTCGACTCCAGCCGGGCCCACAAATAACCAACAGGTGACTGTCACTCAAATGACAGTCACCTTGACCTTTTCCCCCTTTCCACTACGGTCCAATATGCCTAAAGTTGTCGTCGCCATGTCGGGGGGGGTGGATTCGTCGGTCGCAGCGGCCTTGCTGAAACAGCAGGGCCATGACGTGACGGGCATCATGCTGCGCCTGTGGTCTGAGCCGGGCAAAGAAAATTCCAACCGCTGCTGCACGCCTGATTCGATGGCCCAGGCGCGGCGCGTGGCCGCCAAACTCGACATTCCCTTTTATGTGATCGACGCGAAAGAAATTTTTCGGCAGACCGTTGTGGAGTTCTTCCTCGAAGGTTATGCCAAAGGCGAGACGCCCAACCCGTGCCTGGTGTGCAACCGGCGCATCCGCTGGGAGTTTTTGCTGGAGCACGCGCTGGCCCTGGGCGCAGATTTTATGGCGACGGGGCACTACGTCCGGCGGCGGCTGGCGGAGGACGGGCGGATCGATCTGCTGAAGGCGGTTGACCCGGCCAAAGACCAGTCGTATGTGCTGCATGTGCTGACGCAGGAAAAGCTGGCGAAGGCGCTCTTCCCCGTGGGCGATTATCCCAAGCCGGAGATCCGCCGTATCGCTGCGGCGTATGGGCTACCGACGGCCTCGCGCGCCGATAGCCAGGATTTGTGTTTCCTGGCCGGGGACGATTACCGCAACTTCATCCGGCGCAATGCGCCGCAGATCGCCTCTGCCGGGCCGATCCTGACGCGCGACGGGAAGGTGCTTGGCGAACACCAGGGCTTGCCTTATTACACCATCGGTCAGCGCAAGGGATTGGGTTTTTCATCGCCGCTGCCGATGTACGTGTTGGGCAAGGACGCGCAAACGAATGCGTTGATCGTCGGCGGGGCCGATGAACTCGGGCAATCGGAATTGCTGGCTTCAGACGTCAACTGGACGGGCGGGGAAATCCCGTCGGCGCCGTTCCGCGCCCAGGTGAAGACGCGCTACACAGCCAGGGAAGCGCCCGCAGAGGTGGTTCCGTTCGATAACGGGACAAAGGCGCGGGTGCGGTTTGAGTCGCCCCAGCGCGATATCACCCCGGGGCAGGCGGCGGTCTTCTATAACGGTGAGGTCGTCGTTGGCGGCGGCGTCATCATTTCTTCGAAATAAAAAACCCGACAGGTTTTGGAAACCTGCCGGGTTTGGGAGCAAGGAAACATGCCTTTACCAACCATCCTTTTCGGCATTGCACTCTCCACCTTGTACGGGTCGGCTTTTCACTTCCTGCGCGGCGGGAGCGGGCGCAAGCTGTTGATGGACCTGCTGCTGGCCTGGGCCGGGTTTTGGGGCGGCCACGCGCTAGGCGCGTATCTCGGATGGACGTTTTGGCAGGTGGGCGTGCTGAACGCCGGTATGGGGACGGTGGCCAGCCTGGCGCTGCTTTTGCTTGGCGACCTGCTTGGGCGCATTCGGCTGCCCGGTTCAGAGAACTAAAAATCCCCCGCAAACGCGGGGGATTTGGTTTATGCGGCTCTTTTGGGTTAGACGGCTCTGACGTCAGCAGCCTGTAAACCTTTTGGACCTTTCTCGATGGCGAATTCGACTTTCTGGCCTTCATCGAGGGTTTTGAAGCCGCTCGCTGCGATGGCAGAGAAATGGACGAATACATCGGGGCCGCCTTCGCGCTCGATGAAACCGAAGCCCTTGCTGGCGTTGAACCACTTAACCGTACCAATTACACGTTCGCTCATTGCTTATTCTCCTTACATGGAAACAAAACAGGATATGCGCGGCAGGTATTCAAGCGGTCGAAATAAAAGCGGACGGTAACGCCGGCGCTTGCATTTCTTGCAACAAGAACACACACCAATTACACATATAATGTATCAAAATGGGGGGCGAATGTCAAGCACCAACTTTTATATAAACCGCCGTATCTTCTCAAAATTTGGGGGGGATTGTTGTTGACAGGTGGTTTCGACACCTGCCCTGGCGGGCGGTGCCAGGGTACGGCGGCGGAACAGCACCGCCGCCTACTCAACCACCGATGATTGAGAAGTTACAAACCGCCCTTTCAATGTCTTTGGTGATCGAATGGAGAAATCGTTTGTTTCCGGCACGCGCATCCCATGCTGTCCGTTCAGTGGCAACGGCCCAATGAGCGCGCCTCGCGCGCTCATTGGGCCGTTGCTCCGCTTTGTAGCGGTGAACTTCGTCATGCCGGTTTGATACGGCTGGTCAGTAAATAGGTCTGCATGGTTCCCTTGCTTTTGACCGAAATTTCCCCGCGCGGCAGGAACAAGTAACGATCGCGCAGGCGCTCGTAAACATCCTGCGTCACCTGGATGGCGCCGGGCAAACCTTGCGATTCCATGCGGCTGGCAATATTGACCGTATCGCCCCACAGATCGTAGCTGAATTTTTTTGTGCCGATCACCCCCGCCACCACCGGCCCGGTATGGATGCCCACACGCAGTTGGAAGGGTTCGCCGTCGCTGCGCGAGAATTGGCTGGCGCTGGCCAGCACATCCAGCGCCATGCAGGCAATTGCTTCGAGGTGGTCGTTGCGCGAAAGCGGCAACCCGCCCACGACGATGTAAGCGTCGCCGCTGGTTTTGATCTTTTCAAGTTCATAGCGGTCAACCAGCGCGTCGAAGCTCGAAAAGACGGCATTGAGCATCCTGATCAATTCGGCAGGCGGCATGCTGGTTGAAAGCGGGGTGAAATCGACAATATCCACGAACATGACGCTGACATCCTCGAAGCTATCGGCGATGATGTCTTGCGTCTGCTTCAAACGCTCGGCCACCAGCCCGGGCAGGATATTGAGCAGCAGGCGCTCGGACTTTTCACGCTCCAGTTTGAGTTCATGCAAGAAAGTCTGTTCCTGGTCGCGCAGGCGCTTTTTTTCGAGACAGGCTTCAATGCGCGCCTTGAGCAGCACGGGGTCGAAGGATTTGTGCAGGTAATCTTCCGCGCCCAGTTCGATCCCGCGCACCACGCTTTCGAGTTCGTCCTGGGCCGAAATGACGATCACCGGCACATCGCGCAGGGCGCTGTCGCTTTTCATCTGCCGCAGCACTTCGTAGCCGTCCATTTCGGGCATGATGATGTCGAGCAGCACCAGGTCGAAAGATTCGGCGCGCAGCATGTCGAGCGCCTGTTGCCCGCTTTCGGCCTGGACAGTCGTGTGCCCTTGTTGTTTAAGCCCCAGCGCAAGTTTCAAACGGCTGGTGCGATAATCATCCACCACCAGGATGTGACCCTTTTCATCGGACACGTCATTCTCCGTTAAGAAGTTTTTCCAGGGCGGCTTTTACGGGTTCGTAGGCTGCTTCGGCTTGCGCCACCAGTTCTGCCGCGCCTGCCAGCGTTTTTTCCTGGCCCAGGACTTCCAACTGCCGGCTCAATTGCGAGAGCCGCATGCCGCCGAAATCGCGCGCGCTGGATTTGAGCGTGTGCCCGGCGCGGCGCAGCAGTTCCGTGTCTTCGGTTTCCAGCGCGCGGCGCAGGCTGCCCAACAGGGACGGCGTCTCTTCGAGAAAGCTGCGCAGGAGTTCGTCCAGGCCGGCCCTGTCGTTGCCGATCATTTCCAGGAGCCTGTCGATGGCGGTCGGGTCGAAATCGTTCTCAGCCGGGGGAATGCTCTTGGACGGCGAAACAGGCTCGGATGCAGCTTGAAGCGGGGCTTCATCCGCAGACTTGTTCAAGGCCGCCATCAGTTCTTTGACGTGGATGGGTTTGGCGAGGTAGTCGTTCATCCCGGCCTGGAGGCAGGCAAAATGGTCTTCTTTGGTGACGTTGGCGGTCATGGCAACGATGCGCGGCCCGCTCTTGCCCGGCCAGCGGCGACGGATGCGACGGGTGGCCTCCAGGCCGTCCATCTCCGGCATTTGCATGTCCATCAAAATGACGTCGTAATGCTGGCGTTCCAGCGCGGCCAGCACCTCCGTCCCGTTGACGGCGGCATCGGCGCGGTAGCCCAGTCGTTCCAGGGTCAGGAGCGCCAATCTGCGGTTGGTGGCGTGGTCTTCGGCCAGCAGGATGCGCAGGGGCAGGCGCTTGCCCATTCCAGAGTCGAATTCGCTTTGGGCGGGGGGCGGCTCAACGCCGGATGGCGCGCCTTCCGACGCCAGGGTGTTGATCAACGTATTATAGAGTTGCGAGGCGCGAATGGGCTTGAGCAGGAAGGCGGAAATTGTTCTTTGTACGGGCATACCATGGCCGGGAGAACTGACCAGGATCACCGGCAGGCTCTTCTCGTCGCGCAGCTTGCGGATTTCTGTGACCAGGGTCGGCCCATCCATTTCGGGCATTTCATAGTCGATCAGCGCTATTTCGAACACATCCCCGCGCCGAATCGCTTCCAGCGCTTCGGACGGGGTGCTTACCACCAGCGATTCCATGCCCCAGGATTTAGTCTGCAGGGACATGATGCGCCGGTTGGTTTCGCTGTCATCCACGATCAGCGCGCGTTTGCTCTGCAGGTCAACCTGGATGGGTTGCAGGAACGGACGCAGCGGCGCCTGGGCCTGCTCGGCCTGGATGGTAAAGTGGAACGTGCTGCCCAAGCCCGGCACGCCCTGGCTTTCGACCCACATTTTTCCGCCCATCAACTCGGCAAAGCGTTTGCTGATGGCCAGCCCCAGCCCGGTGCCGCCGTATTTGCGCGTGGTGGAGCTATCGGCCTGGCTAAAGGACAGGAATAAGCGATCCATGCGGTCCGCCGGGATGCCGATGCCGGTGTCGCGCACGGCAAAGTACAACTCGTACGAGGTTGGGCCGGTCGTGTTTTTGGCGCTCACGGTCAGCGCGATTTCGCCGGCCTCGGTAAATTTAAAGCTGTTGCTCAACAAGTTGAGCAGCACCTGGCGCAGACGATTCTCGTCGCCGAGGATGACCGCAGGGACGTTCGAATCAACCAGGCACGACAGTTCAATGTCCTGCTCGCCGGCCCTGTTCGCCATCAAGCTGATGGCTTCGTCGGCGCATTCGCGCACGTCGAAGGGCAGTCGTTCCAGATCGACGCGCCCCGCTTCGATCTTGGAAAAATCGAGCACGTCGTTGACGATGGACAGCAGCGCATCGCCGCTGCTGCGAATGGTGGATGCAAACTCGCGCTGCGCCTCGGTGAGCTGCGTATCGAGCAGCAGGCTGGTCATGCCGATCATGGCATTGATCGGCGTGCGGATTTCGTGACTCATGGTGGCCAGGAAGGCGCTCTTGGCGCGGTTGGCTTCCTCTGCAACAAGCTTTGCCTCGGTTTCCATGGCTCCCAACTGCGCCTGCCGGTATAACTTTTCCTGCCCACTCAGGATTACATAAACGATGATAACGGCCACAACCAGCACAAATACGCCCAGCACCGGGGTAACGATGTTGGCGGCGGTTGCATCCAAAGTTGGAAACCAGTGGCTTGCAAAAACCTTTCCAAACACTATGTTGGCGGCAAACGCGGGAACGCAAACACAAGTCATCCAAAAAAGATACTTGCTTCCCAACAACATGCCTCCCATCAGAAGAATGACAAGATAGCCAATGGCCATGGCCAGTAAGGCTTCCGGCACCAGAAAAGGGACGAAGCAGGGAACCGACATTACACATAACCAGAACAGTATTGCCCATAGGGTCGAACGTCCTCTGGCCTCAAAAATCGGATGGAGTAGTCCAATAACCCCAGTCGGCATTAAAACAAAGCAATACAAAAGAAATTGAACGTAGCTGATGTTCAGCAACCATATACCCGCGACTAATGTTATTGCCGCCCCTGCCAGCGCGGCAACAGATTTTGCCAATGTGCGCCCAAGTTTAAAGCGGCGCTCGGCTTCCATGTCGTCCAGGGTCTTTTCGCGGAGTTCATTTTGAGTAGACATTAGCACCTCGCTGAAATGGATTGGGTGTGTTTCAAATAAGTTGAGAGAAAAGCCGAGATTCGAGTAGTTGATATTGTTGTGGCATATCAAGGCCGGGAACATGCTGGTTTCGACACTTGCACTGCATCACATCTGCCCCCTGGACTGTCCGTTGTCCAGAACAGGCTAGCGGGTGGTGCCAGGGAACGCAGTGCGGTGCAAGTGTACTGGCGGAATAGTGCCGCCCTACTCAACCAGCTTTCTCCAACTGAAGTAAAACACACCCAATAGATTAGACACTACGCTGGCTGCAACTTGCCGCCCGGGTCAAGCGGGTGTGCGTCCATATGCGTTTAAAAAGTAAATTGGAATGAAAACTGCCTGGCAGGCGGCGGCTTCGTCGCGCAGGCGACTTTCTAACGTTTCCAGTCCAACTTCTTCCGGCGTCGCGACGTTGAACTTTTGCAGGAGGGGCAATAGCGCGCGGATGCCATCCACATGAAAGACGTAGCCCAGGGCATCCGGGCCGGTTTCCAATATACCTTCCCGCGCAATATGCCGCGCCTGGATACCGGCCTGATCGAACGCCCGCATCAACTGGATGCCTACATCGCCGGGTATGCCGGCTGCCATGGCGGCTTGGGACATCCAATCCCAAGTTTTCAACATCAAAGGCAGCGCTGGCTTTGTCCAGATGGGGCAATGATCCAGTTCAGATTCTTGAAAGGCGACGATGCCTCCCGGCCGTATACTCTTGACAAGCTTGCAAAGCACGGCAGTGACATCTTTCTGATGCATCATTATCAAGCGGCCGACGACAGCATCCACCTTATTCGCCTGGAACACCTCTGCCAACCTGTTTTCATCCCCCAGCATGGTTGCCACATTCTTGAGACCCATGGCCGCCATGCGGTGTTGGGCCTGTTCCAGTGCTTTAGGGGCGCGGTCAACGGCGATCACTTGTCCGCTCTCCCCCACCAATTCCGAAAGCAGGATCGCAAGATCTCCGGCCCCGCAGCCAAAATCCACGACGCGCATGCCTGTGGTAATCCCAGCGCACATCAGCAAATTGCGGGTTGTCGCACGGAAAAAAGTGGCTTGCCTTTCCAAGCGTTCCAATTCCTCTTTCGAATGCCCCAGTATATAATCTTTGTCGCTGGTATTGGTTGTGCTCATTAAGAATCTCCTTTTTTTGTCGAACGATTTACGTTTCGTGGTTTGGCGGTGAGAACCAACCCATAAAACAGGTGATTTATCAGCCTGATGGAAGGCCGCTTTTGGGAACGCGGCCGCCAACTTAAATGATAACCGGGTTTTAAGCAGCGCTCACTTGCATATAGTCTACAGTTTTTCTATGAAACTGATTTTGAATGGACAGGGCTACCTGGCTGAAATGGATGGAACATTGCTTGCTGATCCAAACGCTAGTGGAGGATTTTTAAATGCCAGGAAAAGAAATTCTTCCGCATGGCATGACTTTGCAAGCTGCTTGTTTGATTGCAGCCGGGCTGGTAAAAACTTGGAGCCGGAGCATCGAAAAGTGTCTCGAAAAACTTCTAAATGTTTTTTGCAACACTTCTAAATGTTTTCCGAAAAACTTCTAAATGTTTTTTACAACACTTCTAAATGTTTTTCTGAAGACTTCTCAATGTTTTTTGCAAAACACCGAGAAGTTTTTGCTTTCACGCCGCCTGACTTTGCGAGGTTCTTGTTTGAGCGCAACCGGCTGACGAATATGCCCGGCGAGCTTGATTTTACCCTCCTTGCCGTTAATTTCAAACCTGCCGGGCATGGGAAAATCTTTCCGGCCGGTCAATTCGGCGTCGGGAGGGCAACCGATGCTATAATTTAATCGTCACACGTACGACCTGCCCGTAAACTCTTAAGCGGCCGCTGACGCAAGAGTCGAGTTGTTCCTTATGAGTCAAATCGTTCCGGTAGCGCATCCTGTTCCAATTCGAGCAAATGGAGAGAAGAATATGGCAACGATCAAGGTCAATGGCATCAATCTGTATTACCGGGAAGCCGGTTCAGGTGAACCGCTTCTCCTCGTGCATGGCGCAGGCTTCAACGCAGATGTTTGGGATAAAGTGATTGATGCTTTTGCCCGTGATTACCGCACCATCGTCTATGACCGCCGCGCCTACCAACGCAGTCAGGGCAAACCACCTGCCCTCGCAAAGTATGCTTCCCAACAAGGCGAGGATATTACGGCGTTGCTTCAAGCGCTCAACGCCACACCGGCAAATATGGTGGGGTGGAGCGCTGGCGGTATTTTTTCACTACATACCGTCTTGATGCGCCCCGACTACTTCAAGCATCTTATCCTTTACGAGCCGCCATTATATGCGCTGCGTTTCATTTTCGCGGATTATTCACTTCTCAAGGAGTTCGCGAGAATGTACTGGCTCAAAGCCATTGGCAAGCAGCCAGCCGCCGCTGTGTGCTTTGCGCGTATGGTGTCGGCGTACCAAGATGGTCGTAATTCGTACGACCAGTTTAGCGCGGAATTCCGGGCAAACCTGGCGACAGACGCCGGCACTCTTTTTGCTGAATTACCGGCTGTGCTTGAAGGAAAACCCAAGCCTGAAATCCTTAAAGCGCAAATCAAAGCGCCGGTCACATTGCTTGTTGGCGGGAAATCCACCATCACTGCAAAGCTGGCAATTGAATACCTTGCTAAAATTCTGCAAGACAATGCGCTCGTTGTTCGGCTGCCTGAATCCAATCATTTTGCGCACACCGACCAGCCCGATCAGTTTGTAAAAGCGGTAAAGGAAGCATTGGCGCAAAGATAGCCTCACGATCATCGGCGGGACAATTTACTCTCCCCGCCGCCCCAAAATGCCCTGCCCGACGGCAGCGCAGAAAGAACACGGATGGATTTTAGTCTGCAAGCCTCGTTCGACAGCCTCGAATTCCCGGCCAGCGCCTGGAACGAGTTGCTCACCGGGAGCGTCACCGACGCCCCCTTTTTGCGTCACGAATACCTTTCAACCTGGTGGAACACGCTGGGCGGCGGCGAATGGAAAGATGTCAAGCTGGCGCTCATCAGCGCCAGCGAAGACGGCGCCCTGCGCGGCATCGCCCCGCTCTTCCTGAACGGGTCGAGCCTGATGCTCCTGGGCAGTATCGAAATTTCGGACTACCTGGACCTGATCGCGCGCCCGGAGCATCTCCCGCGCTTCGTCACCTGCCTGCTCGATTGGCTGACGACCACCTACCCGGAACCCTGGTCGTTGCTCGACTGGGTCAACCTGCCCGAAGGCTCTCCCACCCTCGCCGCGCTGAAAGCCGAATCCGTTAAACGCGGCTGGAGCTACAGCGAAGAAATCTACCAGCCCACCCCCACCATTCCGCTGCCCGGCGACTTCGAAACCTACCTCGAAAGCCTCGACAAAAAACAACGTCACGAAGTGCGCCGCAAAATGCGCCGCGCCGAAGAAAGCGGACGCGCCGTCCGCTGGTATATCGTCACAGACGCCGTCGCGCTCGACGCCGAAATGGACGCTTTCATTGCCTTGATGGCCCACGACCCCCAGAAAGAAACCTTCCTGACGCCCGCCATGCGCGTCCAGATGAAAGCCTGCGCCCGGGCCGCCTTCCACGCCGGATACTTGCAACTGGCCTTCCTCGAAGTCGACGGCCAAAAAGCCTGCGCCTACCTCAACTTCGACTACGCCAACCGCATCTGGGTCTACAACTCCGGCCTCGACCGTCAATTCATGGATATTTCCCCCGGCTGGGTGCTGCTCGGCCACCTGCTGCAATGGGCCAACGACCACAAGCGCAGCGAATTCGACTTCATGCGCGGCGACGAAGAATACAAATACCGCTTCGGCGCAGTCGCCCGTCACGTCATGCGCGTCCGGGCGAGACGCTGATCTTCGTTGGTCCTTTGGAAATTAGCAGCTTGCCCCGGTGTTTTAC
>JBARBA010000067.1:0-5394 GCA_049792555.1 Anaerolineales bacterium | reverse complement strand
GCGCTGAACCTGTCGACATCGCGCCCGTAGGGTAAGTGTCTTCCGCGCGCCTTACCATGCACGGACAAATGTCCCCACAGGAGAGTCGGACGGGGAAGATTGACACCCCCGGCTCATTCTCATTTTTTGTGTGGCGCAACGCCCCAGACCCATGCGCCAAACCCCAAAATTCCACCTTGCCACCGGCGCATCGCGCTTTGAGATCAGAAATTTCTCGCCTACAACTTTTAAAACGTCGCCGACAATATTTAACTTGTCGGCGACAATTTTAAAAACGTCGGCGACGACTTCAAACTCGTCGGCGAGACCCTTGCCATCAAGCGGCTTAATTTTCTGTACTCAAGGTGCGATTCGTAAAAAGACACCTGAAATTTGGGACGCAACGGGTATAATATACAAAACGGAGCAAATCCATCTCTCGACCTTCTCATTTCATGGAGGCAGAATGCCCGATAACCTAGGCCCCTATCCCGATTTGGAATCGAAACTGGCAGATGAAGATTTCTTGCTATGGGTGGTGAACAACAGAGACCGCCTGCATCTCGATCCGCCCGAGCTCATCGATGAGATGATGGCCGCCTACGACGCCCTGCTCGCCATAGAGGATGTCATACTCGCTAAAGAAAACGAATTGGCCGAGGCGTGCAAAGCCTTTGACGAGTCGCAAAAAGCCCTGGCCGAGGCGCAGCGCGCGTACGACCAGGCCCGTCAGCAGGCCGACGAGCAGGACGCCGCCTCAGCCGAGTCCGACTCTGACGAAGCAGACTCACCCGACTCGAAGAAAAAACCCGGCAGCGCGCCGCCCGCGTCATAAGGCGCAACCCATCCAAATGCAACGCCCCCGGTTCCGTGTGCAGGAATCCGGGGGCGGATTGTTTTACAGAGCGCCGTATAAACAACCAAACTGGATTCCAAAATTTTCCTATGCTGTATTACGTTCGTTGCCGATCGGCAATGACCGCAAATAATCCGGGATTTGCCGCGCGATCTCGTCGCGCGTGCGGCGAAAGGCCGCCATGACCTGCTCGTCCGTCCCTGCGGCTTTGGCGGGATCGTCGAAGCCGAGGTGGACGCGCTTGCCCTTTCCGAGCCAGACGGGACAATTTTCGGCGGCGTCATCGCAGACCGTGACGACGACGTCGAAATCCACGCTGCGGAATTCGTCTGCGGACTTCGATCGACCCGTATGCTGTATCCCGATTTCGGCGAGCGCCGCCAACGCCTTGGGGTGGACGTAGCCTGCGGGGTTTGTCCCGGCGCTGACGGCTTCCCAGGCGTCCCCCAGGCGGGCGTTGACGATGGCTTCGGCCAATTGCGAGCGGCAGGAGTTGCCGGTGCAGAGAAACAAGACTTTACGCTTCATGCGAAATACCTTTTCTGTAGCCAGAAGGCCACGTTGACCAGCCCGATCATGACCGGCACTTCCACCAGCGGGCCGATGACCGCCGCAAAGGCCGCGCCGCTGTTGATGCCAAAGACCGCCACCGACACGGCAATTGCCAGCTCGAAGTTGTTGCTGGCGGCGGTGAACGAAAGCGTGGCCGTCTGGCGGTAGTCCGCGCCGATGCGACGCCCCATCCAGAAACTGACCAGGAACATGACCACAAAATAGATCAGCAGCGGGACGGCGATGCGCAGCGCGTCGAGCGGGATTTGCACAATCAGGTTGCCTTTCAGGCTGAACATGACCACAATCGTGAATAACAGGGCGATCAGAGTCAGCGGGCTGATTTTGGGGACAAAGTTTTTGTGATACCACTCCTTGCCCTTGAGGCGCGCCAGCGCGAAACGGGTCAGGAAACCCGCCAGGAACGGAATCCCCAGGTAGATGAAAACGCTTTGGGCGATTTGCCCCATCGTGATTTGCACCACCGCGCCGCTCATGCCGAACAGCGGCGGCAGGACGGTGATGAAGACCCAGGCATACACGCTGTAGAACAGCACCTGGAAGATGCTGTTGAACGCCACCAGCCCGGCGGCATATTCGGTATCGCCATGCGCCAGTTCGTTCCAGACGATGACCATGGCAATGCAGCGCGCCAGGCCGATCATAATCAGCCCGGCCATGTATTCAGGCTTGTCGCGCAGGAAAATGATCGCCAGCGCAAACATCAGCACGGGGCCGATCACCCAGTTTTGGACGAGCGAGAGCGTCAACACCTTTTTGTTGCGGAAGACGTCGCCCAGTTCTTCGTATTTGACTTTGGCAAAGGGCGGGTACATCATCAGGATCAGGCCAATCGCGATGGGGATGTTCGTCGTCCCGACGGAAACGGCCTTGTTGACGGCTTCGACGCCGGCGGGGAAGAGAAACCCCAGCCCCACGCCGACCGCCATCGCCAGGAAAATCCACAGCGTCAGGTAGCGGTCGAGGAAAGAGAGTCGTTGATTGGTTGCCATGATTGCTCCGCTTATTTGCGCGCCGAAAGCTGCACGCTGTAGACCGGCACGCCCAACGTTTGGCCCGCGCTGGTGCTGCGTCGCACGGAAATGTCCTTGAAACCGGCCTGGGCGACGAGATCGACATATTCCTGTTCCGGCAGCGCGCCGGAGACGCATTCCGACCAGCCGCTAACGGAATAGCGCGCCGAGACCGGCGCGGCCCCGCCGAAGACCATGTCGTTGACTTCCAGCCGCCCGCCGGCTTTCAGGGCGCGGAAGGCTTCGCGGAAGACTTTGCCTTTGTCCTCGGTCAGGTTGATGACGCAGTTGGAAATAATCACGTCCACGCTGCCGTCATCGACGGGCAGTTTTTCGGCGTAGCCGTGACGGAACTTGACGTTATCGTAGCCGCCCTTTTTGGCGGCCTTGCGGGCGCGCTGCAGCATGGCGGGAGTCATGTCCACGCCGATGACGCTGCCTTGCGGCCCGACCTTTTTCGCGGCCAGGAAGGCGTCGATGCCGCCGCCGCTGCCGATGTCGAGCACGGCCTCGCCCTCCCGCAGGTTGGCTAACGCTGTCGGGTTGCCGCAGCCCAGGGAAATTTCGGCGGCCTCGACGGGGATGGCCGCCGTCTCGTCGGGGGTATAGCCGCCGTCGAAGTTGACGCTGCCGGAGATGACCTGGTCCAGCGAGATCAGGCCGGGGGAGCAGCAGCCCGAATCGCCGCAGCCGCAATCGCTGCCCAGCGCTTTGGCCGCGTAGCTGGCCTGGACGGATTCGCGCGCTTCCAGGCGTTTCGTGCCGGTGGCAACGAAGATGCTGATGTCAGCGCGTTGGCCTTCGTCACTGTGGCAACCCGCCTGGCAAGTTTGCCCGGTGCAATCCACAATCACGTTGACCAGCCCGGCCTGCTCGAACCACTTGCGGATCTGGGCGCGCTCGAAGCCCATCCACACGTCGGCCATTTCGGTTTTGAGCCACGCGTGGGTGTGCGTGTCCATGTCGGTAATCACCAGCCGCCCGCCGGGGCGCAAGGTCCGCAGCATTTCACGGATGGCGGCCAGCGGTTTGGGGCAGTGGTGCAGGTACATGTTGGCGAAGGCCGCGTCCAGGCTGGCATCCGGCAGCGGCAGGGAGAGTCCGTCCGCCGCCTGGAATTCAAGGTTGGCAAACTGCGCCAGGTTTTTGCGCGCCACTTCCAGCATGGGCGCGGAGCCATCGAGCACATGCACATGGCTGACCAGCGGGGCCAGCCCGGCACTCATAAAACCCGTGCCCGCGCCCACGTCGGCGACGGTCATTTCGGGGCGCAGGTAGGCTTTGGCGATGGCGGCTTCGCGCACGGCTTCGGTGAAGTAGCCGCTGCGCAGGCTATCCCATTGGTCGGCGACTTTCTCAAAATAAGGGGCGGATGGGTTGGTGGTGGTCATTTGGTTCTCCTTTATCGTAAAAAAGCGATTGGTTGGGCGAAAAAGAAACGCCTTTCGGCGTGGAACGGTTTGTTGGACCTCGTCATAAGCGCCCAAATACTTATTATTCTCTCATGAACGTCATTGCATTTAGGAACAGTTAGTGAGTTTACTGATTCCTGACTACTTGATAAACTGCATGACTTTCCATCCATCGGGATGAATCTTTGGTTTTCTCCTCGATTGATTGAATCTTGTGATCGAGTAGAGTGACATGAACAGGCCCGCTAACCTCCCACGGTTGGTTAGTATAACGAAGATCCAACAATCCATACTTACCGGAAAGCCCCCCGAACTCAATGACTTCATCAAACTCAATCAGAACAGAAAGGCCTCCATCACCAGCGCGCCGTTCATCGTTATTGTCAAGGAAGCCAAGAGCAGTTGCAAAATACCCATTTCCTCCTCGCAACCACGGAGGCTCCATGTCATAACCGCCTGAAAGTTTGACTCTATCACCAGTTTTCATTAACAATCCTTTCAGTGCAGTCCACCTAGAACTTAATCAACGGAGTCTGCTCCGGCAGCCGGTTGCCAAATTTACCGAGACTCGTTTTTGAAACGATCAATGCGGTTTTGAATATCGGTCACAATACTTTTTATTTCTGCCAAATCGCTTTCATTCACATAGCCGGACAGTTCTTTCAAAAGCGCTGACACATCGGGCTGATAGTAATGCAGCAACGTCGCAATGTCGTTTTCGTAAATACCCACCCTGGCAAAATTTCCCTGCCGGTAAATGGACGGCAAAGCGTAGAGCTTTAATAGCAGCAAACCTTCCACGCTTGCGATGGGGATATTCCGGTCGAGAAAAGGCTCGGTTTTTGAATATTTGCGCTGCACTCTTTTGAAGAAAGGGTTTTCAGTCAGCAAAACATTGATCTGCAACCTGTTGTAGTCTCCACGGGCAAAAAACGTGTCCTGGCTGGAAATTTTGATCTCAGGCAACTTTTCCAATGAAGCGAAAGGCACCAACAGATCCAAACCTTCTGTATTTCGCCCTTCCACATAATACAGTAGTGCAATGCTTCCCACCAAAACGTAATCGATCTTGCGCTCTTCCAAAAGAGCAAATAAATCCTGGACAGATTGAAGCAAGGAATCTGAATTCGTCATGTCACCCTGCCGGAAGCGCGCGGGGCTTCCAGGCCAATTTTTGACGTTGAATACAACGGCGTTGCGAATCACGTTTCCAATCTGGACGCTACTCTGAACGGTCATAGGTCTTTCCTGCTACAGCGTAGCATAAATTGGCGCCACGCTTCCTAAAGAAGGCGACTACTACAGTTTGATCAACGCAGAATGATCGGGCAGCCAGTTGCCGATCTGTTCCTTGAGCCAACTCACGCCTTGCGGGTCAAGGCAGTAGCAGGTGGCCGGGCCTTCGATCTCGCCCTTGACCAGCCCGGCTTCGCGCAGCACCTTCAAATGCACGCTGACCGTAGACTGGGCCAGCGGCGTGGTTTTGACGATCTCGTTGGTCACACACACCGGGTTGGCAGCCACGAACTCCACAATCTGGAAGCGCAACGGGTTGCCGAGC